>JBCCLS010000028.1:0-13395 GCA_039026835.1 Bacteroidota bacterium
CGCACCGCTTCGCTGTCCCGAACCTCCGGCACGGCGTCCACCCAAGACCCAAGACCCAAGACCCAAGACCCAAGACCCACCAAATCATACCATCACATAATAATTATAACTCAACGTAATGGTTTCAAACAAAATGCTGCTATCTTCTGCATTGAAGTTCGAAGCTTCCCAGGCAGTGGGATAGGCATTTACAAATTTCCACGATAATACAGGCTGGCGTTTTTCATTTAATAAAGACACTAATACATCATAGGTTTTGATAGGCTTATCAATGCTGTAATACATCGCGCTATCACACCAAACCGTTAATTTGCTTTTTTTGAGCGCCATCCCACGTTTTAAAACCAAAGGTGCATAACTAGTTTTGGTAGGCAGTTGGTGCTGAAATCGGTTTTCGCCACCTTCGGCAACTGCTTCTGTGTCCAATGTGACTTTGATACCTGAGATTTCCTGAAACCCATAATCCGCAGGGTCTTCCGACCCCAGAATCTGTAACTTAAAGTGAAAAGCTACAGGCGGATATGAGTTGTTGGCTGCACTATTCATTTGCTATGACAACGCCCTCGTGTGCAATTTCAATACTTTCTACAGCAACTTCGCCACCTTCCGATTTCAAATCAACACCTGAAATTTTGGTTGGAAAGGCATTGTTTAAGGTCCAGGTCATTGTTGGCGCGCCCGCTTCATCCAATAATTTGATGACAATGGTTTCACGCTTAATGGTGTTCATCTTAATCTTATTGAACCAATCGAAGAAGCGATTGTCTTTGATAAAAACACCTTTTTTCATCGTTACATTCCCCGAGGAGAACATTCCTGGCATTTTTATAGTTGAAAATTGTGGACTGTTTCCGTGTCGGTATTCAATTACTTTCGACTCAATATCCAATCCTGAAATTTCTTGAAATGCAAGATCTTTTTGTTCGCCAATGTCTACACTAAAATAAAAGTTACTAATTGGCCATATATTCTGACTTTGTACTGATCCATCATCTGCCATGATTTCTATTTTTTTAAATGATTATTATTTTTTGGTAGTTAGATTTCATTTTTCTTTCTGTGCTGAGCTGCTAAATCATACTGAAACAAGTTCAGCACAAGAGTTCAGCATGATGCTTTTCAACTTTAAGAAGAATTCCAACTACATGATTTTTTACTATTTGTTTATGATTCCTGCATTTTTTGTTGGAATGTGATCACAATAAATTCAGCAGGTCTTGACATCGCAACTTTCACACTAATACGCATGATTCCTTCCAAAATATCGGTTGGAGACATTGTAGAGCCAAGTCCCACAGATACTTCAAAGGCTTCTTCAGGCGATCCTCCTGCCAATCCGCCTTGTTTCCATAAATTGGTCAGGAAACTGCTGATCATACTGTTAATCGCGACCCACGTATTTTTGACATTGGGTTCAAAAATGTAGGCATTGGCAGCAAACTTTACAGATTGCTCAATCATAATCATCGTTCTACGTACGTTGATGTATCTCCAATCCAAGCTATTTGCATCCAACGTTCTGGCACCCCAGACCATAGTCCCTAAACCAATAAATGGACGTATAGCGCAAACAGCTTTCCCTAGGATTGGAGCATTTAAATCTTGTTGCTGGTTGTGATCAATATGTACTGCCGGTGCTACCGTACTGTTTACGGCTACGTTTGCAGGCGCTTTCCAAACACCTTGCTCATTATCGACACGTGTAAAAATTCCTGCCATAGCGCCAGAAGGAGGCAATAAGTTTTTCTTTTCCAACAACGCGAGCATAATCGATTTGTACGCAGCAAATGTGTTGTTCATGATGTAATTAAGCGTATCAGGATCCGTTGGAATGTCGCTTCCTTCTTCTATTTCACCAGTCAACGCTTTAATGTACGGTGTCATGGCTTCGATTTCTTTTTCTTTTAAATCGGCAATGCTTTCCGTCAATAATTCTTGTAGTAATGTCACTGCATCTTCGGAAAGATTTTTAAAGCTCAATTCTGTAGGTTGTACCACAGTAGTTTTCAACCATGGATAATAGGCTGATCCGTAACTTAAAAAGTCAGAACTTACCGCATCTCTAAATGCATTGATTGGATTGTACGTTGGGTCGTCTAATCCTTTGAATCCGTTGAAGACATCCAAAATGGCAACTCTACTTTTTTGTACACCACAATGGTTGAGCATTTGCTGTTGTAACGAATAGCAGTTTGCGCCATTATCGTCTGTAAATAACAATGCATCTGGAATGACAACCATGGTCGGTTCCACTTCTTTTTCTAACAAGCGCAATCCGTGTAAAAAAGGATCGGTAGAAAAGTCTGGTTTTACCGTGTCTCCTCCGTAAGTTCCGACTGCAACCACATAACAAGTTGCGCCGCCATTTTGATAAAATAATTTTACTGATTCATACATGTAGAATAAAGTTCCCGGTTTTGGAACCAAGCTCAAATGTTTGTCGCGCATAATCAAATCTGTAGTTGGTGCATCTTCCTGATCAGGATCAAAAACAGTCATATCGTATACAGTATGCGCTCCTTTTCCAAAAAAGTTTTCAAACTCTAAGAGCGAATCAATTCGGATAGGTTTGTTGAGGAGCGATTTCCCTTTGAAAGTAGCGTGATGTGTGTACCCGACAAATGCTGGGATAGCTGTTGCTACAGCTACCACTGAGTTCGAAAAGGCATTCTTTTCTTCGATGTAAACACCAGGTGTTTTTAATGTAAGACTCATAATATTTAGGTATTTAAAAATTTATATATACAGGATGGTTTGTGTCTTAAAGTCAATGCCATCTGCTGTGTGATGAATGCGTATATTTTCTGGACTACCATTGGGCAATACGCGGTCTTCCAATGTGAGATAGGGATGTGTATTTTGTGAATTGGCAACTAGTTTAAAAAGTGTATCAGTATATTTTCTGTATGGAATTTTTTGATCAGAGAGGTAACAGATGGCTTCAATATTTGCAATTGCTTTTTTTCCTAAATAGCTAAAGCTGATTTCTCCCTTTGTGTCGATGATGTCATACAAGTGTTCTTCAGTTTCTTCTTTGGGAATGATGAGATATTCCCAGTATGTTTTTTTGGTTTCGAATTGAAGTGTGATGTGATGTTCGCTTGCTGTTACCAACTCAAATTGATACACACCAATGATATGTTGTACATCTTTATCGGTTACATAAATACTTCCTGAATTCGCGTTGAATGTCCACGTATACAAACCATCATCTTCATCAGTGATATCGAGTAGTGTGCTTTTGGCTCCAGCGTCAACTGTTAGTTCACGAACTAAATCTCCTACGTGATTATATACTTTAATTTGATCTGCTTCGGTAACAACTTCATCAAAAAGAATGACTTGTGTTTTACGCTGAATATTTTTTAAAGTTGCTTTGGAAGCTTCTAGTATTTGCTTTTCTTCTGTGTTGGTGAAGTAGTATAGGAACTCTTGATTTTGCAGAGTTTCATCCAATTCGATATAATTATAAAACTGTACATCCGTCACTCTAATCCAAAAAAGCAAGGTTTGCGCATTGATGATGAAAGGATTGTTGATATCTGTATAAATCTCTACAGTTTCTTGTTGTTGCAGTAACCACAAACCTTCCTGTTGACAAGTAAGTATGGTTTCCAATGTTGGAATGAGTTCTAGCCCTTTAGTATCATCCGCATAAGCGTGCGCACAAGTGATTCTTCCGATACAATGTAAATGTTCCATAGTGTTTATTTCAAATTGGGAATGGCTTTTTGAACTGCTGGCAAAATGGCTTTCATGCTGTTTTCTGTAATCGAAACTTGTTTCATCTTGTAGATGACAGAAGGCAGATATTTACTGGACAACGCAGACCAAAAGTGTCCTTGTTCCTGTATATCAACATTTACCAATTCCATAGTGAGTTTTTCAATTTCTTTGGGAAGTCCAGGTGTATTTCTGGCATCAAAGACAGGTTTGCTCTGAAAAAAGCTCACAGCTTCCGACAGCCAATGCAATCCTTCTAAGTATTGTGCGGTTTTGAAGCAAGCACTTATCAAAATGTAAATATTGAGATTGGCTGGTGGATAGTGTTGTGCTACGCTATTGCCGTGTTTTACGTACGGACTGTTCGTTTTTCGATTGTTTTCTACTTCAATATTTACAATGGTAAAACCCAATGCATTTGCATCTGCCAAACTCATTTTGTGTTCATACAATGTGTGCAGCAACACCGTTTCTTTTTGTAGCCGAAGCGTTTGTTTCAGATAGGTATTCAATGCATCATGAATGGTATGTACGGCAAGTGCAATCATTAGTGGTTACTTCAGTAGTGGTTTGTTTTTAATGAGATAGTTGTTTGATTTCATGATCAAAATTGTAGAATTACCATTCCGTGTGGAAGCGTCTTTCTACGCAATTGCGCAAAGCAGGTAGTTCATCGGTGTCAATCGTTGACTGTAAATTGTCCTGGAGTTGAAAATTGAATGACACCGCCCCAATTACACATACATTTGCAGGTATTGTCTAATGCAGGAGTGTTTCCAATCATAATGGTGGGTTTTCCAGGAATCCAAGGTGATGAGGTTACGGGAATGCAAGGCATAGGTGTCAATACACCCAAAGCTGCTGCCGTTGCTGCAGCCACCATCGGATTGGCTAACGAATTACACATTCCGAAAGGAAGGATGTTTACCATGGGAACATGATCCATAATAGTGGCCGCAGGCATATTAGCAGCAAGTACTTTTTTAGTCGGTAATACAGTAAGTGCAGAAGGTGCTACTCCAAAAGTGCAGGTCATTTGCGCACCTGTACAGGCTATATTTGGCATAATTTTACTTTTTTAATGAGCAATAAAAGTATTTTAGTGCCAGCACCTGATAAAGGTTATTACTACGCGATCGAGTCAGTGCCGTAGTTATACTTTGCCGTAATTGGATTATTTCACAAAATTGTTAAAAGGTGTATTCATGGAAATTTGTAATAGCTTGTAATCAATCTGGACAAGCTTGTAGATAAGCGCGAACAATACCAATCCTACAGTGTTTTTTGCACCTGTTTTGGAGAGCAAATTGTTTCGGTGTCCTTCAATGGTGCGGACGCTGAGAAATAGTTTTTTTGAAATTTCAACATTGGTATATTCATGACAGATTAAAGTTAGAATCTCTAGTTCGCGCTCCGAAAGTTTTTCAATCACACAGAATCTGGAATGCAGCGAACTAATATCAGAACCCTCTGAATACAACATAATATCTTTGTAAGGTTCCGTTAGATACATGCGATCTTTTTCTACTTGATTGATGGCATTGAACAATTCTTGACGATTAATTTGTTTCGAGATAAACGCATTGATTCCGATACGATTCATTAAATTGATCAATGGTGGATGGTAACACGCAGTGAGCATGATAATTTTAATCTTAGGATATTTTTTCCGGATTTTCTCTGCAATATGAACACCACTTACAGGTTGAATTTTTAAATCAATGATAATAATCTCAGGTAACTGTCGCTGCAACATATCAAATACAGTGTCTCCATTTTCTACATCAAATAGTACGGTATAATTTGACTTTTTTTCTAAAAGTTCTCTCAGTCCTTTTCGAAATAATGTTTGTGGATCAATGATGCCAATAAAAATCTGTTTCATGCTAGGTGTACTTTCGTTTTCTCTGAATCATCTCAAATGTAGCATCCACCTAACATCAAAAAGGTGAAAATGTAATCAGTGGTTTCACAAATGTCATTAATCTTCCATTTTATGTCACAAACTGAAATTATGCCAGAACGTATAAATACGTAAATCGCTCAAATACATGATTGTACCCTTCTACACCTATCATGCGCAACCTAGTTTTACGTATTCAAAAAATATCTCAACGACATGAAAATTTCTAACTTCTTATCGTATGTATGCTTTATACTTGTGTTATGTACAGGTATGATAAGTTATGCACAAGAGCTTCCTGAACCTCCCAAACCACCCGAAGTAGAAGTAGCACCGCCAGAGTTTGTTGGAAAAGTGTTTGAAGCTATTGGAACAGGACTGGGCATCAGCAAAAAATCCAAGCGCAAACGAGAAGCTTCAAGAATTAATGAAAAAATAGTACACGAAACAGAACTGTCGTATTACACCAAAAATACAACACGATTTAATACCTTAGACACTACTATTTACACAGCAGATATTGACAGTCTAAATTTTATTGTGATGGGATGGAGTCCGTTTTGGACCAAAGATGCGTATCAATATTACAGTTATGAATTGCTATCTGACATTTCCTTTTTTTCATACACATTAAATCCCAAAACAGGCAGTTACACCAACATACAAGATCAGCGTGCTCCTGATTTGATAGACAAAGCCAAAACACACGGATGTAATGTATACATCACCATCAGTGCTTACGGAAAAAACAATACCACACAGTTTCTACGAAATGAAAGTGCACAAAAAGCATCAATCAACGCATTAATTTATTTGGTAAAATCAAAAAAGGCTGACGGAATTACGTTGGATATGAATCCTATTGCTAAAAATAAATCTGCCGAATTCACACAATATGTAAACGCACTTGCAACAGCTTTGCACGATGCCAAATTAAAGCTAAATCTAGTACTACCGCCCGTGTATGAAGAAGGAACGTTTGACATTCCAAATTTGGTTCCGAATGTGGATTTATGTATCATTTTGGGATATGGCTATGCTGCTGTTGATCGGAAAATCGCAGGACCGCTCAGTCCTTTAGTACATGATGATTCTTGGCGATTTTACGCTTTGAATACCACTATTGATAGTTATTTGGAGCAAGGTGTTCCGGCAGATAAAGCCATTGTGTCTTTGTCGTATTTGGGAACAAAGTGGCAGGTAAAAAAACCTGAAATTCCTTCGGTAAAAAGCAAGCACTTGCAGTATTTTCCATTTCGGGAAGCTTCGCAGTTTCAAGAAAAATATAAATTTGAGTTAGAGCCACTGAGTTATTCTATGTTTACTTCATTTCCAGATAAAAGAAACACTTTTTCACAACTATGGATGGACAATGCACAAACGCTAAAAGCCAAATACCAACTCATCATCGACAAAGGTTTGAAAGGTGTAGCGATATGGTCTTTAGGATACGATAATGGTTTCACTGAGTTTTGGGAATTATTAGCAGAAATGTTTGCTGCTAAAAAACCGAAAATCATTCCAAAAACTATTGAAGAAATACAAAAAGAAGAAATTATAACAGCTACAGAACTCTTAGATAGCATTCTGGAAACACAGCGAAAAATTCAAGATTCAACCAATGCTGCAATTGCTGAAAAAATTGAAGATATTTCTGAAAAAGTAACTACCATAAGCGACTTTACAGATGCTGTCGCCAATACGGACAGTCTTTTTTTAGACGTAGATGAACTTAAAAAGGAAGTCTTTGGATGGCATCCACATTGGGCTGGCGAACGTTACAAAAGTTATAATTTTAAACTCTTAACGACATTAGCGTACTTTTCATATGAAGTCAATCCGAAAACTGGCGGTTACAAAACCATTCACAACTGGGCAACAACCAATATTGTGGATTCCGCACATGCCAAAGGCACCAAAGTACATTTAACTGCTACGAATTTTGGCGAAGCAAACAATCGCGAATTTTTAAACAATACAACAGCACGACAGAATTTCATTAATGAAATCATAACACAAATAGAGCGTCGAGGTGCCGATGGAATCAATCTGGATTTTGAAAATATTCCAGCTGTATCCAAAGAACAATTTACCAGTTTTGTCATTCAACTTTCAGAACGTTTGCAAATAGAGGGACTTGAATTCAGCATGGCAATTCCGAGTGTAGATACGGAGTATGTGTATGATTTTAAAACCTTGATCAATTTTGTTGATTACTTTGTCATGATGGGATATAACTATCACAAACAATCGCCCGTGGCAGGACCGAATTCACCACTAAAAAGTAGTGCCAAATGGGGAAAACCAAGCATTGAACATTCTGTAAACACCTATTTTTCTAGAGGAATTCCGCCAATTCAATTGATTGTAGCTTATCCGTATTACGGTATTGAATATAGTACGGAAAGCATTCAAATTCCATCCGAAACAAAAAAAATCATCAAGGAATGGTCGTACAGTGACATTCGGCAGGAATTCAAAAAAGCACCTATTATTGACTTAGAAAGTGCCAGTGCGTATTACGTAGTTCCGAGTCCGTCCAACGATGATGTAACACAACTGTGGTTTGACAACGAAGAAAGCTTTGCGATGAAGTGCGATTGGATCAATCAAAAGAAATTGCGCGGTGTGGGCATTTGGGCATTGGGCTACGATCATGGAAATAATGAATTGTGGACAGTATTGAATCAAAAATTTGCCAAAGATCCCAATCAAACTACCTTAAAAACTGCAGGTACAGGCGAATCTTTATTATTTAAAATAAAACACATTTTAAACGATCTCAGCTTAAATAGTACTACAATCATTGCACTCATCATACTGCTGTTAGCGATTCTATTTATTGGTTTTTGTTTTGCCATTATCAACAGTCAAGTCGTTGACATATTGTTTAACAATCGATTGTATCAGGCTGCATTTATCATTTTATTTTTAGTACTAATTGTGGCTATTTTAGAACTCAAAAATCTCATCAGCAGTGTAGAAGTATTGTTTTTTATAGGAGCTTTATTGGGCATTGGAATCACATTTTTCATTCGTAAACGCATTGTAGAATCTAACAAAAATAAACCCTAATATGGAAGCAATTGCGGCACTTTGGGATGGTTTTAAAACCTTTATTATCAGAGAGTTTCTTTGGTTTTTTCTTACGCTTTTCTTAGCAATGTTGCTCACACTTACCAGTCTTTGGCTATTGAATGAATTTTCCATCTCGTTACGCGAAAGACTTGATTGGCAAGGTGTTGAAGACAATAGTTTATATTTGATTTTAATGGCGACTTGGTTTGTTATTATTTATTTGATTCGACTCGTTCGAGGTGCCATTCTTTTTTTAGTACTTCCCAAAACACAGGAAACCGACGAAGTCAAGGACTAGTATTTTAACACCATCACCATGAACGACAAAAGTCAATTTATACAACGAACCGAATCAGATGACAAAAGCACACGGTTTTATGAATTACGCGAACAAGGAATTAGATACATTCAGGAGTTAAGTGGACATCTATGGACCAATTTTAACACCCACGATCCGGGATTAATTTTACTGGAAACACTCTGTTTTGCAATGACGGAACTGGGTTATAAAAGCAATTTTTCTATTACAGATATTTTGCAGTCTGTCCCAAATACTACTTTTCAATTACCACAAAATGCATTGTACAATGCACAAGAAATATTCGCTACGCATCCTATCACTCTTACAGATTACCGAATGTTACTGATTGATCATTTAGCTCCTGAAATTAATAATGTGTGGGTAGAAATGATTGTAGATAGTGCGGCTGAATTTACTGGAAAATATCGTGTGTTGTTATTGCCTGATAATGAAATTCCGATTGATGAAGCGCAGCTAATTGAAAAAACAGAACTGTGCATGGCAGCACATAGAAACTTGGGCGAACAATTGGATGAAGTACAATTTTTACAACGCAAACGCGCTACGATTACAGCAGATATTCAGTTACAAGATGATGCTTCGCCCGATAAGGTATTGGCTGCGTTTTTTTATCAGTTAGAAGAACATTATTTAAACCCAACATTAAAACGATTTACAGAAGAAGAATTGTTGCAAAAAGGCATGTCGTTGGATGAAATTTACAGTGGACCCAAAACCAAATACGGTCATTTTGATCCTGAACAATTCATGCCATTTCCTGCATTCATAGAAGTAGAAGAATTGACACAAGTTCTGTTTCAAATAGACGAAGGTGTCTTAAAAGTAGATGCTTTTACCGTATTTTTAGAAGGAGCAGCCTACACAGATAAAATTCCGTTAGCACACTTCATTCCAGCATTTTTGGCCACAGATCCTGCGCATCAAATTCGTTGTTATCAAAACGGAATTCTATTGCCTAGTAATGCTTCAACTATTGTAGCACTTACAGAAAAACGAAAGCAAGGACAGCATCGTACATATGCGATTTCATTACAAAAACAGCAACAAGCAACACAAATAGGCAAACGCAGAAATATTGCCGCTATGTTGCCCATAGAACACGATTTACCAGCCGTTTTCGGATTGGGCAATCAAACACTTTCACGCAATGCAAGTGCTGAAGAAATACAACAAAAACAACAATTACGTGCGTATTTACAGATTATGAATCGCTTTTTGGAGAATGCTTCCCATACGTTGGCGCATACGGCAGCATTTTTCAGTATTGACGAAAAAATGTTTGCCAAATTATATGGGAAATCATACATACATTTACCAAAGACAATCTTGAAACAGCGCACCCTGATTTTAGATCATTTGCTCGCGCGATTCAATGTAGCATTTCCACAATACAAAGAAGCGCAACATACGCATGCACAATTGTGTACTGAGATAAAAGTCAAAGAAAAATGTTTGCAATACATTCCAGAGTTGACAGGAAATAGGAGTGCAGCTGCTAATTTTAATTCATCACATTGGGGAACAACCAACGTCGCGACGGTTTGTAAATGGTTGCATTTATTTTTGGGCAATAGAGATTTTACTGTAAAAAGCGTTACACAATCCGTAGCACAATTAGTCACTTGTATTCGCAAAAAAAACCGTCACTTGACAAACATTCCTGTTGCAGAAATTTTGCAAAAAGCAATGCATCAACAGCAGTATACCATTACAAAAAACAGAAAATATTTTGTGGTTTGGTTGCAACTAGATGGACTTAAAATATACTTGGGAAAGCGAAAAATAAAGGAAAAAGCGGAGCAAGTCATCCGAACCTATTGTGCGACAGCAGTCAAAATAAACACACAATCCAAACGTGTTTTTTTAATTGAAGATTTCATGGTGGATTCGGAAGCTACCTTCTCTGTAAGTCTGTTTTTCCCAGATTGGACATTGGAAATGCAGGATATTCGGTTCAAAGAATTCATCAAAACACAGGCAGTGGAAATCTTGCCAGCACATATCCACGCACGCTTTTACGCCTTGCCATACGAGGAAATGGAAGTGTTTGAAGCATTTTACCAAGAACTATTCAAAAACAAGGGAACAACTATCAATTTGAAGTCGCAATACAAACGGTATCAATTTTAGTGAATGTATTTTGAGTTTCTTTAACCAAAACCCAAAACCCAAAACCCAAAACCCGTAATACTGCCCAATCCGCTCAACTGCGTACAACTACTATTTCACAATAATGCCTTTACTACTAATTTGCTTTTAAAATACC
This sequence comes from Bacteroidota bacterium, assembly GCA_039026835.1. Taxonomy (GTDB): domain Bacteria; phylum Bacteroidota; class Bacteroidia; order Flavobacteriales; family Flavobacteriaceae; genus Kordia. The sequence continues at coordinate 11,293 of JBCCLS010000028.1, forward strand.
AACACGTATGTACCAACAACTTGAAAAAAAGGAAAAACAAGCGAAACAGCAGCCACAATTTCAACGCAAAGAAAAACCGAATCGTACAGGATTACCCGACAATCTCAAAGACGGTATTGAACGCTTGAGTGGTTTTGACATGAGTGATGTGCGTGTGCATTACAACAGCAACAAACCTGCACAGTTGAATGCGCATGCCTATGCTCAAGGCAACCAAATTCATTTAGGAGCAGGGCAAGAACGGCATTTACCACACGAAGCGTGGCATGTAGTACAACAAAAGCAAGGACGCGTACGCCCAACCATGACGATGAACGGACAAGCCATTAATAACAATGTTGGTTTGGAAAAAGAAGCAGATGTGATGGGTGGGAAGGCGTTGCAGATGAAAAGTAAAGAAAATTTAACTCCGAATACCTCATTAATTACTAAATCAAGTAATACGATTAGCGTTGCTCAAAGGTGGCCTCCTCCATTTCCAGGAACTATGCCGTGGACAGGAATATTTGCAGAAAAACACATTTCATATTCTCTAAGTACAAATCCACTGGGAATTGCTAGGGAAAGATTAGCTAATAGAATAGCAGTAGGTGATAGAATAAATTTCAATTCAGTTATAATGATGACACAAGAAGATGCAAGAGATGAATTAGACTGGCGACAAGATGTTCATCCGCCTGACAATTTTTGGACCTATGATAGATATTTAACAGTATCTGTTAATGAAAACGGTGATCATGATATAAGAAGAGCTCAACTCTATCTTGGAACTGCAGCTCGAGGTGATGGTACTACTATTATTAATCACTTGGGTAATATAAGATAATATAATACTTCATACGATTCATATTAAGAGAAAAATTAGTGCCACACCAAATCCAAACACTAGCCTGCAATCTTCAACTCACAAACAAAAAATTACATGCTCCATTGCAGCGACAACTCATGCAAATGTATGATGTACAGTTGTTTCGGGCGATAGATCGCGTGTTTCAAAAGTTTGCGAAGTATGAAGTAGCAATTGAAGAAATTGAATTGCAATTGCCGCCGATTCCGTTTCATACATTTTCAAAAGTGTATGTAGCGTCTGTGGAAAAAGCTCTGACAGCATATTTGCAAATCTATTTTGAAGACTGGGAACGAAAGCAAAAGAAAAGGAATTCCTTAAATGGAAACGCTACAAATCATCGAGCAACTTCACTTGTTGCGATAGTAATCAGTTATTTGCAAAGAGGATACTACACGCAACCTGTACAACGTTCGTTTGCCGATTTGTGGAATGAAGCAATGCGACAAAATGCTTCTCAATTACTTGAAAAACTTTCCCAACAAGCAACTCCAATTGTTTGCAAACGTTTGGTACGACAGCTATCAAAAGCACAATTACAAACCATTGTACAGCACACAAACGCTTCCAAAAGATTGGTCAGATCGATTTCACAAGAATTCACTCGCGAACTACAAACAACAAGTTTAGATAGAAATATTGTATTGTCACACCTCAGACAAGCGTATCAAAAAGATTCAAACATATTAGATGCTTCTGTGCTAGAATTGTTGAGCGTAGCGGAACAAAAACAAGTTGCTTCACGCGTACAAAATGATCTGTTCGTAGCTTCTGAAAAACATTCAATGCGTCAGTCAGATCATCTAGTATTTACTAAAGAATTCAACTTAAATTCTGAACTGTCTACAGTTGCGATCGTATTATATTTTTTAGAATTTGGCGCGTTGCCATCGTCACATTTTCATGTGAAACCACCACAAATGGATTTATTGTTCAACGAGCTATTTTCATCAACCAATATTGCTTCTTGGCGAAAAGCGTATCGTCAGTATCATCATACGGGACATACAATTCACGCCAATGTATTGGAAAATTATATTGCGCAAAAAACATCACGAATTCAACAGCGTATTCAGTTAGATTCATGGTATCCGTTGTCAAAATCCGCTATCAAATCCATAAAAAAAGGAATGCAAAAAAAGCAATTACAGCAATCTGATTTTGCAAACGAATGGACAACTTATATTCAGGTTCTACATAGCCAATAACATGCTGAATGTCTTCCTCTACCAAATTCGCAGCCAATTCGTTTGCAA
>JBCCLS010000029.1:0-13314 GCA_039026835.1 Bacteroidota bacterium
ATCATCATGGCATGCAAGGTTAATGCTTCACTTTCTACAATAGCAATGAACTGTTGTAAATCTCCATCCGCTAGAATAGATTGCATTTTGGTGAGATTTTCATGCGCTTGTGTAAAACGTTGTGCCGCAAACGGATGATTGTGCATCAAATTATGGCCAACTGTGCTACTCACCTGCTTCTCGCCTTTGTCCACTAACAAAATGGTATCTTGATAATTCTGAAATACTTCATGAACGGCGTACGGATATTTAATCCCAAATAAATCCGAACTTCCTATCGTATCTTGATGTGTTCCCCACACAATTAAATCGCCTTCAATACTTCTGCTAGCACTTCCTGAGCCCAATCGCGCCAAAAAAGACGCTTTGCGGTTGAATTCTTCTTCAGAAATTGTTGGAATCATCTCTTTTTCCAAACTCATAATGCACAATGCCAATGCGCTCATTCCGGAAGCAGAGGAAGCAATTCCGCTACTGTGTGGAAAAGAATTGGAGGTTTCAATCGTAAAGTGATAGTCTTTTAAGAACGGAACATATTGCTCAATACGTTGTAAAAATGTATTGATTTTGGGTTTGAAGTCGTCTTTTTGTTTTCCCTCAAAGAACAAGTCAAATACAAACGAATCATTGCGTTTTTCACATTTTTTATATGATAGCTTTGTTGTCGTTGCACAAGCTTCTAGCGTAAAACTGATGGATGGATTTTGTGGGATTTGATCTTCTTTTTTTCCCCAGTATTTAATGAGTGCAATATTGCTTGGCGATTTCCAAGTAACACTTCCTGAGGCAATGCTGTTGACGTAGGTTTTAGGCAAAAATGCAGCGACTTCCATAGATGATTTAAAAATTTCTGCAAAGATACGGTTTTTAATGTGGTAATTTGAAAATGTAGTTATTCCGAGTTTAAAACTCGGAGTAACTTACATATTAATTAATCAGGCATTTGTTCCGTAATTTGGTACGTACTAAAATTCAAGAAATTTCCAGGATGCGCTAACACATTTTGTAAAATAAAAGGCACATCTGGATTGGTTCCAGAATATTGAGTCGAACCATTTAAATCTACATCAACATCAAGATATCCGGCCACGGCATACGTTGGGAAATTAAGAAAATTCCCTGAATCATTTAATACTGTCGATAGAATTGTAGGTGTATCAGGATTGGTTCCAGAATATTGTGCAATTCCGTCATTATTTGCGTCCCCAGCCCACATTGCTACAATTCCTGACGGCATTCCAAAAGTGGTCTGTGCATTACTTCCATACGTAATTTGTGCATTGGCATCTGTAAAGTTGACAGCAGTAACTGATTGATTCATAGAATAGATTCCTGAAGACATGATAGAAAGGTGATTTCGATGTTTTACAGCGACATAATAATCATCAAATGCAATTTCAATTTCTAGATTAGAAACGCCGTCTGTCGCAACAATATCTCCATCTCGCTGTAAGAAAGCAGAAGTACTGTAACGAACATTTGTATTGTTGTCTTTATCACGAAGTTCAATCCAAATCCAATCTACAATAGCATCATTTCCGGTTGCATCAAACACAGATGCCTCACATGTTAATGCATCTGTATATGGACTTGTGGTTGGAATTAAGCTATTCACTCTTAAATCGTCTCGCATCAAGCTTTCTTCTCCTGTATTTGGATTTATCATGGCGCCTTGAAAAAATACTTTTGTAGCGATGCTAATTTTCATGATAGCCATTCCTTGATGAAATCCTTGTGAAAGTGTTGTATTTCCATTGGCTAAATTCGTAACAGCAATTTCTCCGACTGTAAAATTTGCGACAACTTCCGAATTTGACAATTCCATTCCAGCAGAACTTACTACTGACTTTTCCATAGTTTGCGCTTGTCCAAAATTCCATACCAACATACAGATGATTGCAAAACAACTGTATTGGAATGATTTTATTTTTTTAGAAATGTACCTCATCTTAGTTGTTTAAACGTCTTAAAATTTCAGCTTGTTGTTCACGCATACGTCTTAATTCAGTCTCCAAAGCTTCTATGCGTGCATCACGCGCATTGAGCTGTTCTTGTGCTTGTCTAGAAACAGATGTACTTGCGCTTCCACTTAATCTATCTGCAGTAGCTGCATGTAAAGCATACGGAACACTCACAAATTGCGTTGTTCCTAAATTTGCATATGAACTTCCACCCGTAATATCTACTTCAATTTGTAAAAAGTGAGCTGAAGCGCCCCAATTAATGTCTGTAAATGTACCTGAAACTACATTTCCATTTCCGATAGTTAATGCCGCAATTCCTTGTGTAGTTGTTGTGACTGCATGCGTTTCTTGGTATACAACCGTTCCACTAGTAGTATTTTCGCGAATGCTAAAACGCAAACTTACATTTGTATTTGCCAATGTGCTTCCGTCTGTATCGCTCAATGCAGTTTGATAATTGAAAAAGTTAGGTGTTGCATCACCATTTGTTCCTGATGAAGAAGATTCTAAATTATCTAATCTGGCTAAAATATCTGTAAATAGTGGTTCCAAATCGGCACTGTTTCCGCCATCAATATTTAAAATATAGTTTGATAGACTTAAATTTTGATTGCTTGGTGAAGCTTTCCACGCTGTACCTGTCCAAACTTCCACATTATCAGTATCTGAATCGTATACCATCATTCCTTCTTCTCCTGTTCCTAAATTTCCTTCAAACGTAGTACGTTCCGCTGTGGTCATTCTGGAAATTAAAAATCCTTTGTCCGAAGCACCCAACACTAGAGAAGCGTTGCTATTAATATTTGGGAAAGCGGCAGCAGTCATGTCTATTCCCACATTTCCAGCATTTCCTAATGCCATCGTATTTGTGGGTGTGTTCGGTCTTATTTTAAAAGGTAATTTACTACCGTTGGTCACATCTCTGATAAAGAAATTAGATTCATTTCCTGCAAAATCCCAAATTTGTGTTTGATATCCGTTACTACCATCTTGATGGATTCTAAAGCCTGGCGTATCTCCATCTTGTATGTGAATAGGTAATATTGGATCGGTTGTCCCAAAACCGACAAATCCATCACTTTTTATGTAAAACGCATTGTTTCTTGCGCCCGCATCAATTTGGAATGGTGTTCTGCCTCCTGTAACGTCAGTGATAGAAAAAAAATTATTTCCTCCATTTCCACTATCGTTAAAGGTAAAACGCCAATCATTGCCTGGAAAGCTTCCTGTAGAAGTGTCTTCAAAATACATTCTCAGGTTGTTTTCTGACATAATGAATGTATCAGAACCAAAGTTTCGCGAAGTATCTGAATCACCACCAACTTGCATAGAACCAACAACATGTAAATCTTCGTTAATTGTTTGTTCAGGTGTAACACCATTGTCGTTTTGAGCTAGTAGCACAGAAGCTGAAATGCAGCTAATGGCTAAAGCGAGTTTTATTTTTGAAATCATGTGAGTTTATTTTATTAAGGTTATATTTTATTGCGTAAAAATATAGTTTTAAATGAATAAATATTGTTAATTTTTAGCTTTCTTTTGGAAATTTCTACTAATATAATTTTACTATTATACTGTTGATTTTCAATATTATAAAAAAGTTTTCAACTACTATTCTGGAGTTTGAAACGTCGTTCTGCGTTTGAAACTCGGAATAGCTATTTTCAGTATTGAAGATTATTCTTGAATAAAAAGTCTAAAGATCAAAGATCGTCTCAGAAATAATATAACTTCCCGTCCATGCATTTTGAAAGTTGAATCCGCCCGTAATGGCATCAATATTGAGAATTTCACCTGCAAAGTATAGGTTGTTGTGTTTTTTACTTTCAAAAGTTTTAAAGTTGACTTCTTTTAGGTCAATTCCGCCTGCAGTGACAAATTCTTCTTTGAACGTGCTTTTGCCTTTTACATTAAAAATGGCTTCTGTGAGCTGACTTGCCAATTGTTCAGTTTGTTGTTTGTTGATATCTGCCCAACGCGTATGTTCTTTAATGTTGGAAGCGTTTACAATGCGTTGCCACAAACGTTTTGGCAATGTAAAAGGATTGCTTTTTTGAACCGTTTTTTTGGCAAATTCGATTTTAAAATCTTTGATCATTTCCAAACATTCATCTTTTAAGATATGATCCAACCAGTTGACTTCTATCTGAAAATCATATTGTCTGTCTGCCAGAATCCGAGCGCCCCAAGCGGAAAGTTTTAAAATTCCCGGTCCGCTCATTCCCCAATGTGTGATGAGTAACGGTCCGTTAGATTCTAGTTTAGTCCCTACAACTTTTACATGTGCAGGCGTTGCAATTCCTAGCAAATCTTTGATACGCGGATCTTTTATGTTGAACGTAAATAGTGATGGAACCGCTGAAACTATAGAATGTCCGAGCGTTTCTAACAATTTCCACATTTTAGGATTGCTGCCTGTGGTAAGTACAATTTTGTGTGCATGCAATGTTCCTTGATTTGTTTCTACTTGCCAAACGTCATTCGCTTTTGTAATGTTTTTGACAGCATAACTTTTCCGAAAGTCAACCTGATACTTTTTCGCTTCACGCAAAAAACAGTCAATAATCGTTTGGGAGGAATCTGTTACAGGAAAAATTCTTCCATCATCTTCAATTTTCAGTTCTATACCGCGTTCTTCAAACCAACCCATGGTGTCTCCACACGCAAACTGATGAAAAGGACCTAAGAGTTCTTTTTCGCCTCTTGGATAATAGTGTACCAATTCTTTCGGATCAAAACAAGCATGTGTTACATTGCAGCGTCCGCCACCAGAAATCCGAACTTTGGTTAGGAATTCTTTTCCTCTTTCTACAAGGACAACAGATTTCTTGGGATGTTTCTTAGCAACATTGATTGCTGTGAAAAATCCTGCTGCACCACCGCCAATGACTAGCACATCTATTATTTGCATGTTGTTTTAATTGAAAGATTGAATGATTTTGCTGTAAAGAAATACTTTTTAATTGGGAATTGAAAGATTAAAGAATTGAATAATTATAAAATTCCATACGAAACTTGTTTCATATTACTTCTCGATATGATCCTAAATCGAGTTCAGGACACTCGAAGTAACGTTTTGTTTCAATGTGGCAATTTGTTAATTTGAAAATGTATCAATGGGGATTTTTCTTCTATCACAAATAGTACAATAATTTACATCTCTGGATTTCTAAACCAAAAATCAAAATTTTTCTGCAAAATCTTTTGCTTTTGTCATAGAAATCGAAGTGACGCTTAAGCGTAAAACAAAATAATTAGTGTATTCGTGGTAAAGAAAATAAAAAACAAATTATTCTAGTATTTTACTCTTTTCCAATGTTTTCAATGTAACATTCAACATTTAGCATTTAAAATTTCCCAACTCGTAAACTCTTCACAATTGACCTACAAAATTTCAGGTTTTCTGTTGAATCTATTATTTTTGAGGAAAACCAGTTGTCATGAAACTTTCTATTTTAAAATATGTTCTAGTTGTGTTGCTATTTACCAATTGTACTGTCAATTACGGACAGCTTGAGTATGCAGGGAAGATTTCGAGTGAATTGGAAGAAGTGTCAGGGATGGAAGTACTTCCGAATTCAGACAATATATGGATGATTAATGATAGTGGAAATGACCCAAAAGTGTTTGTAACGAACAGCAAAGGAAAAATTTCCCAAACCTTGTACATTGAAGGAAAAAACAGAGACTGGGAAGATTTAACCAAAGACAACGAAGGCAATTTATATGTAGGCGATTTTGGAAATAATGCCAATCAGCGAAAGAATCAAAAGATTTATAAATTGTCTGCAAGCGATTTGGCTACTAAAAAAAGTATTAAACCTGTTAAGATTGAATTTTCATTTCCTGATCAAAAAAAATTTCCTCCCAAAAAGAAAAAACGACATTTCGATGTAGAATCTGTTGTGTATCATAACAATCATTTGTATCTATTTACAAAAAGCCGCACAAGCTCTGATTACGGACGTACCAATTTGTACAAAATTCCAGCCAAAAAAGGCAAACACAAAGCTGAGTTTATCAGTACATTCAATACCTGTAGCGATTTGGAATGTTGGGTGACTTCTGCTGCGATGAGTCCGGATGGAAAGAAAGTAGTACTTCTAAATCACAATGCAGTTTGGCAATTTACTGATTTTACAGGTGATGATTTTTTCAATGGAACGGTAAAAAAATACGATTTAGAACACACATCTCAGAAAGAAAGTATTTGTTTTAAAGATAATAATACGGTGTATATTTCGGATGAAGAAGTTGGTATGAGTGGGCGGAATTTGTATGTTTTTAAGTTGGATTGAAAGCGCTAGTTTTCCGTTTTTATCACGAATACACGAATTAATTATTTTCTTAGCTTTGCACTTTGAATGCATTTTACATGAGTGACGTACAACTTACAAGAATCAACAAATTTTTGAGTGAAGCAGGCTATTGTTCGCGCAGAGCTGCTGATAAATTGATAGAACAGCGACGTGTGACTATTAACGGAAAAGTTCCAGAAATGGGTACTAAAATTGCGCCTGGTGACGAAGTACGTGTCGATGGTGAGTTGATTTCCAATCCGAAAGAAACACAAGTGTATTTGGCATTTAATAAACCTATCGGAATTGTATGTACAACCGATACACGCGTGGAAAAGGATAATATTATTGACTACATTAATTACCCAACGCGAATTTTCCCCATTGGACGTTTGGACAAACCGAGTGAAGGCTTGATTTTCTTGACAAGTGACGGCGACATTGTGAACAAAATTTTACGTGCGCGCAACAATCACGAGAAGGAATATGAAGTCACGGTGAATCGTCCAATTACAAACGATTTTGTCAAAAAAATGAGTAATGGTATTCCAATTTTAGGAACCGTAACGCGCAAATGCAAAGTAGAACAACTCACAAAATATACCTTCAAAATTATCTTGACACAAGGATTGAATCGTCAAATTCGTCGTATGTGTGAGTATTTGGATTATAAAGTAGTGAAACTGAAACGCACACGCATTATGAACGTTCCGCTAGATATTCCTGTGGGGAAATGGCGCCATTTAACCAAAGAAGAATTACAAGGAATTAATGCATTGACAAGTGCTTCTGCGAAAACACATCGCGATTAAAATTTTTGCTGATGTTACAACACGATATTCCTTCCATACAATTTCAATCAGGTTATGACAAATTAGAAGGTATCGAGGTAATTCCTTTGGAAAAGATTTTAAAACGTTCCCATGATCACGATCCTGAACAACCGCATCAAACGGATTTTTACACCTTCTTTTTGTACACAAATGGCACGACAAAACATTTGATTGATTTTGTTTCTTATGACATTCATAAAAATACTTTGGTTTGTATTCGGAAAGGACAAATAAATGCGTTTCAATTTGCTGAAAATGTTTCAGGCTACGCCATTATATTTACCCAAACATATTTTGAGAAACAGTTCAAAATGTTACCAGAATCTATTATTTTTCGATTGTTTGCTTCGCAATTATTTTCTCCTGTGATTCAAATTCCCACAGATAAAAATGTGATCTCTTATTTTGACTTGTTGTTTGAAGAGTTCTATCATGCCGAACAAACACATAAAGAAGCGATTGTTAGCGGTTTATTTACCATTATTGTTTCTAAAATAGAACAGTTGCGCAGTCAGGAAGTGGCGTATGCGAGTGAATCTAATTATTTACATCTTTTTATACAGTTTGAAAACCTCATCAGACACCATTATACCAAAAGTAGAAATGCTGATTTTTATGCAACATCCTTAGGCATTACTTATAAACATTTGAATCATGTTTGTAAAGAAGTAACTCAGAAAACTGCCAAACAATGTATTGATGATTTTATCATTTTAGAAGCTAAAAGAAAACTTATCAATTCTTCAATCAAGAGTACAGAACTCGCCTATCAAGTAGGATTTACCGAGTCTACAAACTTTGTAAAATACTTTAAGAAATATACGGGATTAACCCCAAATCAATTCAAAAAACTATATTTTAAATAGTATTGGTTCGACATTAACCTTTTTTATTTCAACTTCAACCCAATTGTTTTTCAGATTTGAGTCTACTTTTGTCCTATTACAAATAATCAAAATAATGAAACTAAAAAGTACACTTATTATATGTGCATTCGCTTTAATTTCATGTAATACTAACAAAAGCAAAGAAGCACATACAACAAAAACACAAATATCCATGGAAAAAACACTCACAAACAAAGAAAAAGCAGTTGCTGTATTAGAAAGTTTAGAAACTGGTGATCAAACTGCAATAGCCTATATTAACCCAAATAAATACATTCAACACAATTTGGCTGTTGCAGATGGATTGGCTGGTTTTGGAGAAGTATTAAAACACAAACCAGAAGGTGGATTTAAAGCAAAAGTAGTAAGAGCTTTTGAGGATGGAAATTATGTATTTACGCATACAGAATATGATTTTTTTGGACCAAAAACAGGATTTGATATTTTTCGCTTCGAAGATGGCTTAATTGTAGAGCATTGGGATAATTTACTTGAAAAAACACCTGTAAACCCAAGCGGACACACACAAACCGATGGTCCTACAAAAAGTACAGACCTAGATAAAACAGTTGAAAACAAAGCCTTTATCAAGAAATTTATTGACGCTATTTTGATTAATGGTCAGTTTCATACACTTGGCAATTATTTTGATGGCGACACTTATATTCAGCACAATCCTATGATTGCAGATGGTGTTTCTGGTTTAGGTGCTGCCTTAGAAGCAATGGCAAAACAAGGAATTGCGATGGTATTTACGAAGAATCATATTGTATTAGGAGAAGGAAATTTTGTGTTAGCGGTTAGTGAAGGTACGTTTGCAGGAAAACCAACTTCTTTTTACGATTTGTTTCGTGTAGAGAATGGAAAAATTGCAGAACATTGGGATGTTATGGAAACAATTTTACCAGAAGCTGAACGCAAGAATACGAATGGCAAGTTTGGATTTTAGAAAGTCCAAACTTTAACAAAAAAACTGTTTGAGAAGTCACTTTCGTTAAATAGAACTTGATATTGAAATAAATTCAGCACAGATTTCGGTTACTCATCACTAATTAACGTGAGTTTGGTGAGATTCTGAATCAAGTTCAGAATGACTGTATTGACTGTTTATCGGACAGTTTCGTTTTTTTAAAAGCCTAATAATTCTTTAAACTTATACGATTGTCTGCGTGAGATTTCAATTTCTTGTGCAGATTTTTTTATGGTGACTTTTAACTTCCCATTGAACCACGGCACAACTTTGTCTACATGATTTAGATTGATGATTTGTTGTCGGTTTGCTCGGAAGAAGGTTTCTTCGGGCAGTTTTGCTTCTATTTGGTTGAGCGATTTGTAGATTAACGGTTTATTGTCTTCAAAGTAAACTCTTGTATAATTGCCAACAATTTCAAAAACAGCAATCTCTGAAATTCGAATGAGCCAACAGTTTTCGCCGTCTTTGATAAAGATTTGACGATGCAACTCAAACGGTTTTTCCGCTGTAGCTTCTTTTTCAATGGTTGTGATGACTTTTTCAATTGTTTTGGAAAATCGGTCTTGACTGATCGGTTTTAACAAGTAATCAAACGCATTGTATTCAAAAGATTTGATGGCATATTCGTCATACGCTGTAGTGAAAATAGTCATAGGAACATTGTCGAGCATTTCCAGCAATTCAAAACCATTTTTTTCAGGCATATTGATGTCTAAAAATAAGACACGCGGTTGCTTTTGATTGATGAGTTCATAGGCTTTGTCTACATTTTCCGCCTCAGCAATCAACTCAATTTGCGGATGCTTTTTTAAGAGTTCCTTGAGTTCATTTCGCGCCAAGCGGGAATCTTCAACAATAATAGCAGTAATATTTTCCATAACTAACGCACAGGTATTTTAATAAGAGCATGCACTTCGTTGCCCACTTCTTGTAATGTAAAAGTAGCTTTTTCTCCATACAATAATTCCAAACGTTTCAGAATATTGTCCACCCCAATTTTTGTAGAATCACTAGCAGATTTGAGTGTTCCTGTATTGTTGACTTGCAATATGATTTCGTCATTGTTTGTAGCGACAATTAACTTGATTGTTCCGCCATTTTTTTGTGCCGATACACCGTGTTTGATGCCGTTTTCAACCAACATTTGTAAAATCATTGGTGGAATTTTGACCTGTAATAACGATTCGTCAATGTCTTGTTCGTATTGCAGTCGATCTTCTAATTGTATTTTAGACAGTGCAATGTAATTGTCAACCGTTTCAATTTCTTGAGCAATTTGTATCGCATCTACTTTATTGATGTTTAACGAGTACCGCAGCATTTCAGAAAGTCGTGTGAGCATTTCGCGCGATTTGTCTACATCTTCCAACATTAATCCACGAATATTGTTGAGACTGTTGAACATAAAGTGTGGATTGAGCTGTCCTTTGAGTGTATTTAATTGCGATTCTTTCAGAGAAGCTTCTAAACGTAAACGATCCATTTTATTGCGTTGCATGCGTGCTATGGTTTTAATCGCCACATATAATAATATCCAGAAAAATATATAAATGTAGATGTTGACTGATGATGCAAAGATGATTTTCCCAGAAATTTCCAGTTCTTTTTCGTGCATCGCCGTAAATGCCAACTTGCTAAAACCTAAGATTAGTATAATAAATACCAGCGCAACTATGACGTAGACTCCAAAAAGGTGTATGTAATTTTTTCGCGTTTGATTTTCGATAAAATTTCTACGTTTCAAATACAATCGAACCCAAGTAGTGAGTCCAACTCCGATAATTATAAATGCTATTCCTTCAAATAAAAAGTACATAGGCTTCACACCACTATCACCTCCTAAAAATATTTCTGCACCAATATTGATACTTACGAGTAATCCCCAACCTAGTATCTGTAATATCCAGAAAATGTATGTGTTTGTTTTTTTTGAAGTTGCCATTTTTTATAAAAATAAAATCAAAAGTATTGAAAATGCACTTTCCGTGGTACGAAAAGTGCATTATGATTTGATTGATGATTTAGAATCGTGCGTTGATCCAGTCTGAAACAAAGTTTAACGCAACAGGCGCAAATGTTTCTTCGATGTTTGCGTATTCACTAAATGCGCCTGTTTCTGAGGTTTGAAATAGGTGGTTTAGGTTCTTAAATTCTTTGATGGTTACGTCTTTGTTATGTTGTAAGCCTTTTTTAATTCCGTCCAAGTTTATTTTTGGTAATACTTGAAAATCTTTTTCACCATTTACAGCTAGTACAGGACAGTTTACTTTGACCAAAGAGGTTTGTGGGTCATATTTTAAAAATGTGCGCATCCAAGGTCCTGTTAGGGTTTCTATTTGGGTTTTAATTACTGCATCCGATAATTCTTTTTTGGATGCTTCAGTGACCATTTTGTCTCTCATTTCTTCATATAAGACCTTCATTTCTGCTTTTGTACTTTCGTCTTTATAATTGATACATAGATCAAATATTTTTGCTGATATAGGTAATGAAGCTTCTATGTCTCTAGGATCAGTTCCATTCAGTTCTGCTCCTTTTTTTCCTTGTGTCAATAGTACTTCTTTTCCATCCAATCCAGGTCCGGCAAGCAATACACAGAAGGCTACAGTTTTGTTTCTTGCGGCTATAATTGGCGCAATGAGTCCACCTTCGCTATGTCCAATAAATCCAATTTTAGTAACATCAATTACATCTCCTCGCGATTGCAAATAGATCAAAGCGGCTTCAGCATCGTCTGCAAAGTCAAATGAAGTTGCAGTGTTAAAATCGCCTTCTGATTTTGCAGTTCCTCTATCGTCGTAACGCAATACTGCAATTCCCTGACGCGTTAAATGATCTGATAACACTAAGAATGGTTTGTGACCTAACAACTCTTCGTTTCTGTCTTGCGGTCCTGAACCAGATATTAATATTGCCACTGGCGGATTTTTGACATTTGCTGGTAAAGTTAAAGTCCCTGAAAGTTTGATGTTTTTAGCAGCAGTATTTACAAAGGTTACTTCTTCTTCTGTGTACGGATATGGTTTTTTAGGTTCTTGTGGTTTTGCTTTTACCACTTCCTTTTCTCCTTTTTTTCCTTTTTTCAACTCTAACGGATAGGATTGTCCTGCCTGATTGAATGTTCCTTTAAATACACCGTCTGTAAATGTTGCAGTGTACTCCATTCCTATTTGTCCATATGTAATAGTCAACTTGTTTTCAACGAACGTAGTTGTATCTGTAGCAAGATCGTATGCGCCTTGTTTGGGACTGTCTAACGTAGTGGTGTATCCTTTGTCACTTTGAGAAATATTAAATACAATTGGAAGTTCCATTCCCTGTACATTTAAATTTCCTTTCCAAGTCCCTGAGATATCTTGTGCAGAAGCGATAAGTGTTCCCAGAAGAAAAGCGAGTCTGAATATAAGTTTGATAAATGATTGCATGTCTGTCGTTTTTTGATTACGATGTAAAAGTATGACAGTTTGTTGTTTCTGCCATCAAAATTATGGCGAACGGAATATAGAATATGGTGAACGGTTTTTTGGATGTAGGGTGTTTGCTAAAATGCTTTTCAATTTACTATTTGGCAAATTTCATCGTTGTAAAACAGTATTTTTACGCTTATATATTATTTTCAAGAGTCTCCATACGTTTGGCTAATTTTGGATAAAGCTATAGGTATGCGTAGAATATTAATCCTCATTTTTCTCAGTTCTTTGATGTTTGGTTGTACTACAATTTCAGTACATCAGAAAACACAAAAAGTTACTGAAACCACTGTTGAATTAGGTTCCATTGGACTGTCTAATGAACATATAATTTCCAATTCGTTTGAAACTATTGCTATTCCAATTTTTGAGAACTCACTAAAACTTAATGTCCAATCTGTTCCTTTTGCCAAACATTCTTTTAAAGCGTTTGCAAAGTCAAATGAGCACATAAAAAAAGTAGCACTGAATTTTTCTGATTCACTCCAAGTGAAACCTGAATATGTAGTTTTAGAGTTTGTAGATCGCATACCGATGATTGCTGCATTAAATAGTGCCGAAAATGTCGGTGTACGTTCGTACTTGGAAACAAAAGAAGAAGCACGAATAGTAACTGGCATTTCTATAGCATTTTCAAAACAGCAAATAGATGTATTAAAAAAAGCGGAAGAAGTTTTTCTGATTCAATCTTCTTCTAAAAAATTTGATTTACAACTTGTTAACACAAAAGGGACATCACAAACAATGTTGCTTTCTTCAGGAGTTGTTTTTGCGTATCAAACCGCTGGTTTTTGCTGGAAAGAAAATACCAAGCATAAACTTGTAATTGCTGATATAGTCAGTAATTCAGATGGTTGTCCGCCCAATACACATCGAAAGGCACAAAAAG
>JBCCLS010000030.1:0-13247 GCA_039026835.1 Bacteroidota bacterium
ACTGCCTCACAACGTAAAGATAATCCCTAAAATGAAAAATAGCACTTTTGAAATTCCATTTCCTTCATAAGGTGCTATAAATACTATAAAAAAAATCGGATATCAGCAAGAAAATAATTTTAACCGGACAACAATGAACTTGATTCAGTATCTCTCCGAAGCAACTCATATCATTCTAAAATAAAAAAACGGACTCTAAAAAGCCCGCCCTTTTCTAAATCTATGCTGTACACGTTAAAGGCATAGGATGTTCCGTATGCGTATTGTTACAACACTTAGTGCCTCCTTGACATGGCGCCATGGTACTTAAAAGTCCATCATACGTTTCAATAGTTTCATAGGTTTTTCCTCCGATAGCGTGGTAATGTAAGTTTGAAATTTTCTTTTTGTGCAGCTGCAACGCTTTTAATTGTTGTTTTTTCATAATTGCTTTTTGTTTTATGTTAATACTAAAACAAAAAGTAAATATGAAAACAATGTTGTAGCTCCTACAAAATGAGGGATTTTTATAAATTAGAAACAGGTAAATTAATAATTAGCAATAGCTAAAAATATTTTTTGTCAATATAAAATAGTGTAAATTAAAAATTCGTGTATCCGTTGAAGAAAAAGTTAAGAGTTATTAAGTGATGAGTTAAAAGTCTACTTCAAAAAACGAAAGAACAAATTAACAAACCCATAAATAAACAGTCACAGACAGAAAACTCTTATGAAAAACAACCAACAACCAAAAAGAAAAACCCTATATTTAATAGAAAAAGGAATTCATGGCAAATATTTGTATTGTTGAAGATGATTCTAACCATGCATTTACCTTACAAGAAAAGGTAAAAGCTATCGGACATTCTGTACATAGTATTTGCACTACTTTTGAAGAGGTAATCCAAATTGTCCAAGAAAATTCTCCTGATTTAATTCTATTAGATATCAATCTTCAAACAGATTATGAAGGCATTCATATTGCGCAAGTAGTGCGTCGTTTTTCATCCATTCCTATCATTTATACAACTGCATTAAGTGATCACGAAATTGTTCAAAAAGCCATTAAAGTACATCCGTCAGGATATTTGGTAAAACCGATTTTACAAGAAACCTTACAAACTACCATTGCTTTGGCACTTCAAAAATCTACAGCTACACAAGAAAAACACACAAACACAGATGCTGAATTTTTAACAGTCAGAATAGGATATAAGCTGCGAAAAATAAATTTGAAAGACATTAAATTGTTGAAAATAACTTCGAAAAATTATGTGACATTGGTTGATAAAAACAACAAAGAATTTCAACTGCGCAACTCCTTAAAATCGCTTGTCAATAGCTTAAATTCTTGTTTTATTCAAATACATCGCTGGTATGGAATTAACCTCAATTATATTGTTCACATAGACGAAAAAGAACAAATGTTGTGTCTGCAAGAGCAAATTTATCTTCCCATTGGGCGCACTTTCAAAGAAAATTTATACAAACGTTTGAACATTATGTAATGCGAATAGTCTGTCTTATACTAAGTTTTTTGCTTTGTTGGAGTAGCCAAGCACAGGAATTTGATATTTCTGAAAAAGAACAATATATAGACAGTTTAAAAAGTGTTCTAACCGACGAAAACATAGAAGAAAATGCAGATAATTACATTGAAATCATAGCATTTTATGCACGTAAAAATAGTGATAGTAGTAAAAAATATGCAGATCGCTACGCTGCGTTTACCACGCCAAAATCAAAACTCTATTACGATGCCATTAGCAGAAAAGTACATTTGCTACAGATAGAAGGCAACTATGGCGAGGTTACTGAAATACTTCAACACATTTTTCAAAACGATTCAGTAATTCTCCATCAACCTGATAAAAAATACTTGTTGTTAAAACTATATACCCAAATGGCAGAAGTATATATGGATCAAGCTGCGTATGAAGATGCATTAAAAATTTATTACAAAAGTACCAACATATACGAAGAAGAAGGTATTACAGATGATACTACGTATTTTGTAAATATTCACAGTATCAGTACCATCTTAGCGATCTTAAAATATTTTGACAAATCGTTAATCTATGCCAAAAAGCTAGAAAAAATATTACATTCAGAGCTCGCCCAGGCAAACATAGATGCCAAAAAGCGCCGAAGTTTGGTATATTTAGTATTGCATAATTACATCCATAGCAGTGGACTTTACAGAGAACTCAATGCATTAGACAAAGCCATCAAATACACCAAAAAGGGAAAGGAATTGTGTATTGCGGAAGAAGAATACCGAATGCTTCCCAAAATATACGCAACAGAAGGAAACCTTTATATTGCTACCCAAGAATATGAAAAAGCTGTTGCCAGCGGATTGGACACGTTAAAATTTGAAAAACAATACCAATATCCAGAATACAAAGCTACATTTTTGAGTATTGTTGGCAATGCTTATTTGAAATTGAAAAAATATGAGGAGGCAATTCGTTACCTAGAACAATCAATAGCAGCAACCAATGTAGAAACTCTAAAAATAAACACACTTACAAGTCTTGGAAATGCATATCAAGGTATTAACAATGCCGAAAAAGTCATTGAAATTTTAATTGAACGCAGCGAACTTCAAGATGTATTGGCAGGGAAAAATCAGCGTGCAGCTGTTGCAGAAATTACCGCCAAATATGAAAACGAGAAAAAGCAGAAGCAAATCCAACTGTTGCAGACCGAATCTTCATTACAACAACTCAAAATTCAACAACAATCGTATGTTTTATATGGAATTATTGGACTGATTCTATTTTTACTAATTGTGGGTGTGATTTGGTACAAAAACAGAAGACAACAGCAACAACTCAAAGAAGCCGTATTGCAACTTGATAAAGAAAAACTTCAGCAGCGTTTTCTGCGAACGCAACTCAATCCACACTTTTTCTTCCATGCATTGGCTTCTATCGAAAGTTATATCTATAAAGAAGACAAAGAAACAGCAGCAGATTTTCTACAAAAATTCAGTGCGCTGATGCGCGCCATCTTAGAATCTTCGGATATTGATTTCATTTCACTGCAATCGGATATTGATTTTATTCAAAAATACTTAGCGCTGCAATCCATTCACAACACTCAAAAATTTACCTATAAGGTTACCGTTGCTTCCGATGTAAAGTGTAACAATATTATGATTCCGCCTATGCTGATGCAGCCATTTGTTGAAAATGCCATTATTCACGGTATTTCAAATCAAGAAAACGGACATATTGATATTGCCTATTTTATTCAGAAATCTCAGCTAGTAATTACCATTACTGATAACGGAAAAGGCATACAAAATGCATCTAAAAAATCAGGAATGTTGCATCGTTCCATGAGTACGGAAATCACTAAACAACGCATCAATACCATTCAAAAAGTGCATGATTTCTTAATTAAGTATACATTAGTTTCTGCTGAAAAAACCACCGTAACTTTCTTCATTCCAATCAAATATGGAAATTTTTCTTTTGCGGTAGCATAAGCATATACGCTTAACCTCTTTAAATCTACATTCAGCCACATACTTACAACATTGGTACGCAATCGTCTTGAACACTACTCATGATACCTGCTAATTTTAAGTAGTAACAAAAACAGATTTGAATCATGAAAAAACAACTTCAAAAATTATCATTGAGCAAAAAAACCGTTGCAAATTTAAAAAGTATTCATGGCGGAAGACCGCCGCATAGTAATAATGAATGTGGTGGTGGCTCAGAAGGACCACTTACAATCGAAACAGCTTGTTGGACCGATTCTCGTGCTGCAAATTCCGATTGCTTTTGTTCATCAGGGGATAGTATGTAATCTATAATCAAAACTATATAATTATGAAGAAAAAGAATGTAAAAGTTTTAGGGCTTAACAAAAAAGCAATTTCTAAGTTGCAAGGAACAGAATTAAAAGGAGGACGTACTACATGGACTAGAAGTTGCGTAGCAACTTGTTTTGAAGCGTCTTGTCGATGCACAGATACTTGGTGTTTTCAGTCAATTGGTCAATGTCCAATTTAAAAGTTGACTTCTTCGAGTTACATAAATGAAGTATTAAAAATCAAAGCAAATTAAATCATGAAAAAACAATTAAAAAAACTTTCATTAAGTAAAAAAGTAGTAGCCAATTTAAGAAAAATCAACGGAGGAAGACCGCCAAACACTTTTAACTGTGGAGCTGACCCAATTGGTCCGCCAGATGAGCCACTTGAATGGTTTACAGATGCAGCTGAACGTCTTTGTGAAACTTTTGACGGAACAGGATGTTTCTAAAAAAACGAACATAATTTATTTACAAGGAAAGCGGACTTCGGTTCGCTTTATTGTTATCAATTCTAACAGCAAATTGGTCTATGAGATTCTTGCTTATGCAAGCATTGAGCTAGTGACTACTTATCAAAAAATAAGGCTTTTAATTCTGTAGCTTCATCAGGTTTCATTTTTCCAGCTAAAACCAAGCTTAACTGACGTCTTCGCAAGGCACCATCGTAACGCTCTTTCTCTAAATCGGTTTCAGGAATTAACTCAGGAATGCGAACAGGTCGTCCCGTATCATCTACAGCTACAAACGTATAAATTGCTTCATTGGCTTTGTCGCGCATACCGGATTCGCGATCTTCAATCCAAACATCAATATAGATTTCCATAGACGATTTGAACGCTCTCGAAATAGTAGCTTCCACCGTTACGACACTTCCCACAGGAATGGAACGATTGAACGCTACGTGATTCACAGAAGCTGTAACCACAATGCGTCGTGAATGTCTTCGTGCTGCAATACTAGCTGCTCGGTCCATGCGCGCTAGCAACTCGCCACCAAATAAATTATTTAACGGATTGGTTTCACTTGGCAATACCAAGTCGGTCATGATCGTTTTGGATGATTTTGGATGTTTTGTTTCCATCAAGAAATTTTTTGCAAAGGTACACAGATTCGTTTGCTGGCAAGCAAAAAATTGATAAGAATTGTGGCAATTGTTGACAGCATCACAAAAGAAAAAGTATTTGTGTTTTAAAAATCAAGCACAAAAAAAGTCCGCCAAATAGTAGCGGACTTTCAAATGTATAAAATTGTGTATTTCTTATTTTGTCACTAACAACCATGCTTCAGGCGCTAGTTCTTGTTTGATTTTTTTCAAAGCAACTATAGCTTCAGCACGTGTGGTGTAACTTGCGTATGACACTTGATGCAATCCATAACGATTTTTTCCTAGCAACTCAGCATCAAATCCTTTGGTTTGTAATTCTGCTACTTTTTCATGTGCGTTTTCTTCAATACGAAATGCACCTGCCACTACATGATAGTTTTGTATTTCTTTAGCAACTTGCAATGTAATCGACGGCAATTCTACAGGAGCTGTGTTAAAGAAAGTCGCTTGTTGAATGTATTGATCAATAGATTTCTTTGCTTTTTCGTGCTCTACTACTTGCTGTTTTTCTTGCTGATTCTTGCTGTATTCATTAAATCCAAAAATACCAGCACTCAATACAATCGCTGCAGCGGCGGCGTATGCCCAAGGAAAACGTCTTGAATGTGTAGTTTCTACAACAGGTAGCGGAATTGGAGCTGCAACTTCTTCTTGCAATACCAACGGTGTTTTTTCTACTTTAACTTCTTCTACCATACGCTCAATTTCAGAAGAAACAAACGATGACAATCCAAACGAAGCTGTTAAATAATTCAATTGGTATGAAGGTTCAAACTGCATTTTTCCTTCTGCATTTAAGAAAAGATCACCAATATTTTCCAGTGTTATAATTTCAGAATTGTCTAAGCGTTTTTTCCAGTTCTCTACTTCTGTTCGCACTTTTTGCGAGGTACTTTCGTAGTCTTCTTGGGTAACATCTGCAATGTAGGTTACCAAAAGTCCATCATTAGATGTCAGTTGTGCGTTGAA
The DNA here is from genome assembly GCA_039026835.1 of Bacteroidota bacterium. Taxonomy (GTDB): domain Bacteria; phylum Bacteroidota; class Bacteroidia; order Flavobacteriales; family Flavobacteriaceae; genus Kordia. The sequence continues at coordinate 5,885 of JBCCLS010000030.1, forward strand.
CGATAGCTCTTTGGTTGGCGGATAAAACGCATTGGTCGTATGATGTACTTGTGCTCCTTTTCGTTGGGTTAAAAAAGCCCCAAACTCAGGAATCATCACACATTCATATCTATATAAAAGGTCGCTTATGTACAGTTCTAATCTCATTAAAACAAAGTTAGAAAAATTTTGAAGCGAATGAAATTTCCGCATAACTTTTTATTAACATTGACCATGCTTCTTGTTGTAAATCAATAGCTTAAAATTTTTATTTTTTTACTTTTGATGAAAATATTTCTTTTTGGGAATTATTATTTTATGTGTAAATCTTTCCATTTTCGGTGAATCCGTTTCACATTCTTTTCATACATCGTAAAAAATCGTGTAACTTTAATAGCTTAAAATGAACTGAATATGCATTCCAAAGAAGAACTACACTACGCGCTCGCTTTACACAAAACAGCAAAAGTAGGTGATGTTATTGCAAAACGATTGATTAAAACCTGTGGAAGCGCCAAAGCAGTATTAACCGAAAAAAAAGAAAATTTACTCAAAATTGATGGTATCGGTACTAATATTATTGCCGATGTGCAAAATAGTAAGCATTTGGCAGCTGCGGAAAATGAATTGAAGTTTATTGAAAAAGAAGGCATCGACGTACATTATTTTTTGGACGAAACCTATCCTGCGCGATTGCAACATTGTGTGGACAGTCCGATTGTATTATTTCAAAAAGGCAATGCCAATTTAAATGCTTCCAAGATGATTAGCATTGTGGGCACACGAAAAGCAACTTCTTACGGAATTCAATTTTGTGAAGAATTGATTGATCAGTTGTCACCTTTACAACCGACAATTGTTTCAGGATTTGCGTATGGAATTGACATTGTGGCGCAGCGTGCTGCTGTTGCAAACAACATTCCTACCATTGGTTGTTTGGCGCATGGTTTAAATCAAATGTACCCGAAAGTACACAAACGCTATATGAAATCGGTTGAAGAAAATGGCGCTTTTGTGACTGATTTTTGGATTACGTCTAATCCAGATCGGGAGAATTTCTTAAAACGAAATCGACTCATTGCCGGAATGTCTCAGGCAACCATTGTGATTGAATCTGCAGAAAAAGGTGGAAGCTTGGTCACAGCACATATTGCCAATTCTTATAACCGCGATGTGTTTGCCGTACCTGGCAGAGTAGGCGATACGCAAAGCATTGGCTGCAACAATCTCATCAAACAGCAACGCGCGCACATTTTAACTTCTGCAGCTGATATTGTCTATCTTTTAGGTTGGGAATTGGAAGCGGAGCCATTTCAACCTATACAAAAACAACTATTTGTAGATTTATCTCCAGAAGAAGCCATCATACATTCGTATTTACAAGAAAAAGGACAAACCTTGCTAGACAGTATTGCGTTGGAATGTAAATTTCCAATTCATCAAATTACGCCTATTTTGTTACAGCTCGAAATGAAAGGCGTGGTAAAACCGTTGCCAGGCAAATTGTTTGAAGCTGTATAAACTTTACATTATGAGTCCAGAAGCATTAGACACACTTTTTAAAGCGCCAAAAAATGAGGATACGGGTTGGTACACACTAGACAAGTTTGGTCAAAAAATTTGGGACGCCGAGAAAGTGCGCCTTTTTTGGAAGGAATTTGAAGATCGTAAAATTCAGCAAGAAGATTATATTTTTGACGGTTTTGTGTTTCCTGTTTTTAGAAAAAAGCGAAATGTCTATTATTTTTCCTCAAAGCTGGAGTTTAAGAAAAAAGTATTTTTTAAAAATGTCACTTTTGTGGAAGCAGCACACTTTAGTAATGTAACGCAATTTTTGGACGATGTTTCTATGGAATTTGTGAATTTTCAAGATGAACTAGATTTTCATGGAGTGCGTTTTTTTGGGTCTGTATACATAGGAAATACACATATAGAGAAAGATGTTGATTTTGTGTCTACACAATTTAAATATCTAACGCTTTACAATTTTACATGTAACGGAGATTTAGACTTTAGAAATGCTCGAATCACCGAATCTAGCACATTTTCCAAAGTGACTTTGCACAAAGCTTTTTTATTGAATACAACTTCTATTAATGAACAATTTCATATAAAACAAAGTGTTTTTAATGATCTTGTCTCTCTAAAAGAAACAACCATTCTTAACGATTTTCATATTACAAATTGTAATTTTACAGGAACTTTTAACACGGTAGAATCACGTTTTGGTTCCTTACAGTTATCAGATACTATTTTTGATGCACAGTTTAAGATGCTAAAATGTACATTGGGATTTGCCATTATTGAAGATACTATTTTTGATAATTTTTCACTAAGCCAACTAAATTTTGAAGAACCGACATTGTATCCAGTCACGATCGGCTTTACAAATATTGATTTCCCAAATAAATCAAAATTTGAGCGTATCAATCTCACAGATATCACCTTTAATTTTTGTGAACTTTCTACCATTAATTTTAGAAACTGTATTTGGAACATTAAAAACCGAATCATCCTCGAAGAAGAATCGCTGAATTTACTAGATTCTGAAAATCATTACCGACAGTTAAAATCAGGTTTTAAAAGCTCGAATCACTGGGAATTGTCGGGAAATGCATACGTAAGCGAAATGGAAATGCGCAAACTCCGTCTGTACAAAGAAAAACGTTATGTATCGTGGTTTATCTATTGGTTTTACGACAAATTTGGAAGTTACACCCAAAACTTTTTACGACCGTTGTACATATTTTTGATCCTTTCTTTTTTCCTATTTCCTTTAATTTATCTTTTGATTGACAGCGCTCTATTTGCCCAATTTTCCTTGGAGCAATTATCTGAATCGTATGAAAAAAGTATTGCTGCTGCCTTCCCGTTTTTAAAATCTGATTTGTTAAAAGATACCAATTGGTGGCTCAAATCATTTCAAGTATTCTTTTCAGGCATCTTATTGACGTTTTTCATTTTGGCAGTTCGAAAAAGATTTAAACAATAACGCTATGAATCCAATTTCAACATTACTCGATCACATGCATGCGGCAGCTGTTTGGGAAAATGAAATTATACTGGAACGCAATGCATATTTGAAAGTGAAAGGAAGCATTGATACAAATTTGTATTTTGTTCAAAGTGGAAGCCTGCGCATTTTTGTGATTGATGCCGAAGAAGAACACACGATCCGATTTGGCTATCAGCATAATTTAATTGCTGCTTTAGATTCTTTCCTAAATGGAAAACCTTCTGAATTTTACATTCAAGCGCTTAAAAAAACAGTATTGAAATCTGTCAGCAAAGAAAAATACACACACTTTATTACATCTTCTGAAGAAATGAAACAATTGTGGTTGGTCATTTTAGAAAACTTTGTGCTGCAACAAATGGAACGCGAACGCGATATTTTAACATCTTCTCCACTAGAACGCTATCAACGTGTGTTGCAACGAAGTCCACAATTATTTCAGGAAATTCCACACAAATACATTGCTTCGTACCTGCGAATGACGCCTGAAACATTGTCCAGAATTAAAAAATCTTAATTTCAATCAATTTTTTTGACAAAGCAGTTGCTGAAATTTGTAGAAAAAAACAATGGTATCTACATCAAAAGCAGTATTACAAGAATTAGCAGCGTTGACACAGGAAAACCTTCACGCAGCAGAACGTTTCAAAGCGCAGTCACAAATAGTACTAAACTGGAAACAACATCCAAAAAGTTGGAGTGCACTTGAGTGTATAGAGCATTTAAATCGATATGGTAACTTCTACATTCCCGAAATCACACAAAAAATAAAAACAGCAACACATGAAGCTACAAAGAACTTTCAAAGCAATTGGTTAGGCACGTATTTTAGCAAAACTGTTGCATATAAAGAACGGCTAAACAAGATGAAAACCTTCGCTTCTATGAATCCACTAAATTCAACTTTGGATATGCAAACACTGGATACCTTCATCAAACAACAACATCAAATTATTGCATTGTTGCACCAAGCACAATATGTAAATTTAGACAAAACCAAAACAGCAATTTCCATTTCCAAATGGATCAAATTACGATTAGGAGATACCTTTCGAGTGCTTATTTATCATAACGAACGCCATATAAAACAAGCAGAAATAGCATTACAGATGGCTCATAACAAGGCTGTTTACAGTTGAAGGTGAAAAAATTACATTGAGAAAGTTTATAGCATTTATACTATATTTAAAATTTATAATAGGAGTCGTATGAGAGCAATTGTCTTTAGTTTTTTTCTTTTATGTGTGAATTGTGTGTGGAGTCAAATTACATTAAATGGACTTCAAACTGTAAAAAGTACCATTCATATTCGCGCCCAAACGCCTGTGAAAAATCAAGGAAATGGAAATACCTGTAGTGCTTTTGGAGTTGCCGCAGCATTGGAAACCTTGCCCAACATGCCTAAAGATATCAGTGAAAATTTCTTGTATTCTTCTCAAAAGATTGAGCAGTATAATGCAAAAACGGGCATTACCAAAGGAAGTTTTTTAAAACTATACATTGCGTCTTTACCAAAATACGGTATTTTGACAGAAACCGAACTGCCGTATCCAATGATTGCCGCTGGAAAGTGGGATGATGATGATCCAGAAATTCTCAAAGCGCTCCATGAATCTACGACAGCGCCTGTTTCATTCATATACAAATATCAGTCTATAGCAAAACCTCTGACATTACATGCGTATGAATATTTGGGAGAAGTTGAAAGTAAAAATGTAGCACACATAAAGTATTTGCTAGACAATGGTGTAAAAGCGATTCCTGTTTCTTATGAATTGTACTTGCCCGCATGGAATCGGTTTGAGTCTACTAAGTATACCACCATTACACCCGATGTGGGTTACGGTGTATTACTCCAAGATGGAAGTTATATGCCACATTCAGAAATAAAAAAGCGCTTTCCAGACATCAATACTCGAATCAATAACAAATTAGCTGTACTCCAAAGAACAGCCATTGTTACCGAAGATGACAATCCGTATGCGGGACATGCTGTCACTATTGTGGGTTATGATGCGGAAGGATTCATCATCAAAAATTCTTGGGGCGCCAAGTGGCGATATTACGGCTACGAGCGTGTGAGTTTTGACTATCACGAACTCTTTGCTTATGAAGCCTTGGTTTTTAAAAGAGTGGATTATAAAAAGTAACTATCAGATTGAGCACTTTCGAGTTGCTTCCCGACTACGCAATAATAAGCCTAAAGGTAAGTTTCTAATGTTAAGTTTTTCAGTTGAAGATTTACTTGCGCTCCACATATTCGTAAAAGAATTCAAGTAAAACCTTGAATCATTGAATTTTTAAGTCCTTGAATTGAGCGAAGCGAATGTAACAGCAAAACCAGTCTAAATTAATACCCAACCTTCTTTCGAACTCTTGCCAGTACTTCATTAGCAACGGCATGTGCTTTTTCAGCGCCAATTGCCAATGCCTTATCAATTTCACTTTTGTTTTCTATATACTGATTGAAACGTTCACGCTCAGTGGCAAATTTTTCTATGATGACTTCAAACAACGCTTGTTTGGCATGTCCGTATCCGTAATTTCCGCCGAGATAATTTTGACGCATTTCTGCAATTTGTGCATCGCTCGCTAGTAATTTATACAATGCAAATACATTATCTGTATCAGGATCTTTCGGATCTTCCATTGGTGTGCTATCCGTTTTGATGCCCATTATTTGCTTGCGCAATTTTTTATCGGTTTGGAAAATATCAATCACATTGTTTTTACTCTTGCTCATCTTAGAACCGTCGGTTCCAGGAATAAGTTTTGTATTTTCTTGAATATCTGCCTGTGGCAATACAAAGGTTTCTCCTAACTTTTCATGAAAACGCGTGGCTACATTGCGTGTAATTTCTAAGTGCTGCTCTTGATCTTTCCCAACAGGAACAATTTCTGCATCATACAATAAAATGTCAGCTGCCATCAACATTGGATAGGTAAATAATCCTGCATTTACATCTTCCAAACGGTCTGCTTTGTCTTTAAAACTATGTGCTAATTTCAAGCGATTGTATGGAAAAAAGCAATTCAAATACCATGAAAGTTCTGTTACTTGTGGCACATCACTTTGTCGGTAAAATACAGTTTTGTTGATGTCCAAACCAAACGCCAACCATGCAGCTGCGGTTTTATAGGTATTTTCGCGTAATGTTTCGCCATCTTTGATCTGCGTAAGTGAATGCATGTCTGCAATAAACAGGAAAGAATCATTCGCTGCACTTTGCGCCATTTCAATTGCAGGTACAATTGCTCCTAAAATATTTCCTAAATGTGGAGTTCCTGTGCTTTGAATTCCTGTAAGTATTCGTGCCATTTGAGATAAATTTTTGTAAAATTTTGACAAATGTACTTCATTTATCAAGAATTTTTTAAAAATTACCATACTACATTCCATAAAAATAAATTTTGGATGCATTTTCCAAACTTTAGTGTATTTTTGGCGCTGTGATTGGAGTATTACAGAATATAGGAAGGATTTTTTGGCGCGCTTGGTTTTATCTTTTAGTGCTAATTCCTATTTTGTTATTTTCCCCTTTTTTGTTATTATTTACGATCAGTGAAAAAACCTATCCACAGTTTTTTTGGATTGCTCGAAATCTCTGGGCACGCCCAATTTTATATGGTATGGGCTTTTTTCCAAAATTTAAAAGCGAAGCTGAAATCGTCAAAGGGAAAAGTTATATGCTCATTGCAAATCACACCAGTATGACAGACATTATGTTAATGTTAGTGGCGTCTAAAAATCCGTTTGTATTTGTGGGGAAAAAAGAACTTTCTAAGTTGCCAATTTTTGGTTTTTTCTACAAGCGTACCTGTATTTTGGTAGATAGAGGAAGTGCTCGCAGTCGAAAAGCAGTGTATGATAGCGCACAAGAACGTCTGAGTCGCGGCATGAGTATTTGTATTTTTCCTGAGGGAGGCGTTCCAAAAGAAGATGTAGTGTTAGATCGATTCAAAGACGGTGCATTTCGCTTGGCCATAGAACACCAAATTCCTATTGTGCCGATGACCTTTGCAGACAATAAAAAGCGTTTTCCATACACATTCTTTGCAGGTTCACCAGGACGCATGCGTGTAACCATTCATCCGTTTATATCTACGGAAGGCAAACAATTGGAAGACAAAAAACAACTGACTGATATGGCAAGAAACACCATTTTGAATGAGCTTACTTCATATGGAATTTCGTAACAGTCCCTAGGTTAACTTGAGTTCGAGATAAAAATACAACAGTGGTTTTATCTTTTCCGCAGTGTAGCAGGGATTTTTCGTTAAAAATTTCTGAAGCCATGGAAATCGTAGATTCATAAACTCCGACAAAGAAAAATAGAAAAACCGTGAACTAAAAATTTAGAAAAATTG
>JBCCLS010000031.1:0-12952 GCA_039026835.1 Bacteroidota bacterium
AAAAAGGTACTCAATGATGTGGTGAATTCGCTAATTCAAACTTCCAAAGAAAATAACAATAAAATCATTTTAAATATTGACAAAGGCATTCCTGAAAAATTGGTAGGTGATTATTTGAAAATGTCACAAGTTTTTATCAATTTGATTAGTAATGCACTAAAATTTACAAAAGATGGCGTTGTAGAAATCTCTGCGAAAATTCTTGAAGAAAGTGATACACAGCAGCACATTCAGTTTGAAATTAAAGACAGTGGTATTGGAATTTCGAAAGAAATGCAGGAAAATATTTTTGATAGTTTTTCGCAAGGTTCTGTGCAAATCAACCGTAAATATGGCGGTACTGGTTTAGGATTAACCATTGTAAAAAGTTTGTTAGAACTGTTGGAGAGCGACATTCAACTGGAAAGTAAGTTGGGCGAAGGTTCTACGTTTCGTTTTGCCCTCATCCTAGACAAACTGGCTCCTGAAGTTACACAAGTAGATCCTGCGGAAGAAGAAAAGACAGATTTAAAAGGCAAGAAATTCAAAGTATTATTGGTAGAAGACAACAAAATCAATCAAGTAATTACAAAGAAGATTATTGCCAAGCAGAATATGACTTGTGATATTGCTGATGACGGTTACCAAGCCATTGATTATGCGCGTAGCAATCGCTATGACTTTATTTTGATGGACATTCACATGCCAGGTATTAGCGGAATTGAAGCCACCAAAGAAATACGAAAATTTGATGTGTCTACACCAATTATAGCGCTCACCGCAATTTCGCTTGACGATAACAAAGGAGATTTCTTAAAAGATGGATTCAACGAAGTCATCTCCAAACCTTTTGATCCTGAAGTATTCTACCAGAAAATTTCTAACATTCTTGCGTAACAAGACAAGTACAACCTTTTAGATTCTTATTTTGGATTGTGATCACTACTGCTACGATAGTCGTTTACATATATCTTACATCATAAGCAACCAACTTCAGAAACTCACTCAAAACTACTCATTAACAAATATTTAGCATTTCAACAACGAGACTGCTCTGTATTTTGGCACGCGTTTTGGTATATATTAATTGAAATCAAACAAAAGCGATCACGCTTTGTTTTCATTTCATATAAATTTTGGATTGGTTAGTTAAAGGACAAGGCGAGTATCTCAACTCGCCTTTCTTTTTTTGTTCAATTATTTACTGTAAAACCGCTTGAAATAAATATCAAAAGCCAGTAGAAGTCTCTATACCTCATCGAAAATCCGTTTTAACAGTAAACATTGTAAGTGTTTAACTTGAAATTTTACTTACAGAAATATATACTTTTAAAGTAAGTTTTTAATTACCATAATATAGTTAAAAATAAATAGATCTAGTAAACTTTAACCAATAGTAAAGAGTATATAGTTCCCTTTTTTTCAATTCGTGTATCGCGTAAGCGTATTCCGAAAAGCTTCAATAGAGTAGGAATAATTTTATTAAACTATCATGAAAAAAAGTTTTCAAAGGTATCTCGCACTATGCACCTTACTACTAGTGACGATACTTGCCTGCCAAAAAGAACATCAATCACTTGATGAAATTACGACCGCAACCACTGTAACACCAAAGGTCAACAGTGTAGAATCTGAGCAATTACAAAGAATCCTAAAAGAGTACAAAGGAAAAGAAATTAAATCCAATTTCATCGGACGGGTTATTGATGAAAACAATCAGCCTATTCCAGGTGCAGTGGTTACCCTTGGAAATCAACAAGAAACTACCGACGCTAACGGAATAGTGGTATTTTTAGATGCCATTGTCAACAGTGGCTTTGCCTACGCACAAGCCAGCGCTACAGGATATTCAAATGGTTCCAGAGTTATGCTACCTGTAGGAAATAATACGTTTACCATCAAACTATTTAGCTTAGATGATGCGCAATTTATCGACTCTTCTGGAGGAAAAGTGTCAGTCATCACAGAATTTGATAAGAAAGCAACGGTAAAATTTGGAAGTGGATTTGTAGACGAAAATGGCAATCCATATGCTGGAAATGTGGCTGTATATGTAAATTATTTAGATCCGCTAAATGAAGACACGGCAAACACAATGCCAGGAGAATTGTATGGAATTGATGCCAGTTTACAACCCGTCGCCTTAGGCTCGTATGGAATGATCAATGTAGAACTTCGTGGAACGGCCGGTGAAGTACTTCAAATTACAAGTCCAGCACAAATCCGAATTCCAATTCATCCAGGTCAAGCTGCCACTGCAGCACCACAGGTACCAATTTGGTCTTTTAACGAAGATGTTGGTGTTTGGGTGGAAGAAGGTGTTGCCAACAACAACGGCTCGCATTATGTAGCACAAGTCAATCACTTTTCCTTTTGGAATTGCGATGCACCATTCCCAGTAGTGAATTTTAATGCAACTGTTGTCCAATCTGGAACATTAACACCACTTGCCGACATGCTAGTTACAATTTCATATAGTACGTTTGCTCGAAGTGCTACAACAAACACAAGCGGACAAGTAAGTGGAAAAATTCCAAGTAATCAAACATTGACTATTACAGTAACTGATCCATGTGGAACTGTAGTTCATACAGGTACGTATGGACCGTATACTGGGCCAACCTCGCTAACAATTCCTGTCACACTTACATTAGCTCCAATAAATATTTCTGGAACTGTAGTAGATTGTTTTGGTGCTCCTGTAACCAACGGGTATGTAACCTATACAAATACGTCAGGACAATATTTAGGTGTCAACATAGTAACTGCCGGAACACATAGCTACACTGGTATAGCATGTACGCTACCACTAAATGCTGTTATAGATGGTGTTGATAACAATTCTGGACAAGCAATTACGACAACAACAGTTACTGCGAATCCAACTGCAATTGCAAATCTTGTTGCATGTGGTGGAACGCCGACAGAATATATACGCTATAGCGTAAATGGCGGGCCTACACAATATGACATCTTATCACCAGGTGGTGGCATTCAGGCGCCAAACTTTATAAACATACATGCTACAAATCCAACGAGTGGAACGTATATTTATGGAAATACAATTACAGTAGGTACATATCCATACGATCATACATTTTCAGTACCCGCATTAGCATTTGAAGCACTAGGAGATGCAAATGGTATTAACTCTACGGCTACAACTGGAATTCCAGGTGCCATTACATTTACCATTACCAATGTAGGACCTGTGGGCGCTTACATTGACATCTTTTTTACAGGAAATTATATTGATCGATTCGGAGTTACCAGATCAATTACAGGAGATGCACATATTATTAGAGACTATTAATAAATGCATTAAAAAATAACTCAAAGCGGAATTTCACTAGTGAGATTTCGCTTTTTTTAAAGTTTTGCTAAAATGTCCTGAATTTTGACTGATTTGTAGGCAGGGTTTATGTTTTGAAGTGTTTCTAATTGTGTTTTGGCTGCGGCCGAATTGTCTTTTTTGATGTGAATCAACGCAGCATACCACAACGATTCTGATTGATAATCAAATGTTTGATTGCTTATCGCGTTCAATTCGTTCAAAGCTACTGTTAGTTTTTCTTGATTCAACAAAGACATCGCATAATAAAAGCGAATATTTGGATTGTTGTCTGTAGCTAACAATTGTTTGAACGCAAGTGCTGCCTGATCATAAGTACCGCTTTCATAAGCTTTAAAAGCCTCAAACGTTGCATCTTCATTAGTCGTTCCGCGTGTCACTGGCAAATATGTATTTGGACAAACTTCAAAATACGAATCAAAAATATCACCTTGCGCCACAAATTGATTGACGGCAATAAACGCACCTACAATCAAAATAGCTGCAATGGCTAAGCGACGTACGAGTGTAAAGGTATTTTTTGACTTTTGCTGAGGAGTTTCAGTAATCTTTGTAGTGTCAATAGTATCTAATGCTTGCAATCTTTTTTTTAATGCCTTTTCATTCGAAATTTTAAATGCTGCTGTCAATTCCAAATGTGTTTCGTACAATTCTTGGAATTCAGCATCTGTTTTCAACAGGGATTCTGCTTGTGCTATTTCTGCATCAGACAAACGATTGGCTATATAATCTTGTATGAGTTCTTCCTTGTTCATTATACTTTTTTAAACAAAGACTTTAAACGTTTCAAACATCTCGATTTATGACTGCGCACAGTATTTCCATCTTTATATTCTGTAAGTTGTACAATTTCGTCTACCGTTAAATTTCTGTAATAAAACAGTTCTAATACTTTGCGGCAACTGTCTGAAATAGTGTCCAAATGTGCACTCAATGTCATTGAACGCTCCGATGGCGTGGACTCTTCCAGAGTGATCTCAGTATACGCTTCTTCTTTTGTTTCTACGTTTATCAGTGTTTTTGCTTCTTTTATCTTTTTTAAAATTTTAAATTTCCCAATACCAAACAAATACGTTTTTATAGAACTTGAGGTCAATACCAATCGCGTATTCACAAAATTATGATGCATGGCAATAATAGCATCTTGGTACACATCAATTGCATTATACGTGTCCAAATTATACCGTTTTGCATAATTCAAAAACTCGTTTTTGTACTGTATATAAATAGTCTCAAGTGCCTTTTTATCATCAGATCGTAAGCGATCTTGTAATTCGGCATCTGTGGTATTTCTATTCATTAGTGACTTTAAAAATTAGAATATTAACAATTATTCTAAAAAAAATTTGGGGTAACTGTTAATATTAAGATTGCTAAATATACAAAAGGATAAACAAACGTATTTATCATGAAATCAAAATTCCGCATACTCTTCTTAATCATTTGTTTAGTTTCTTTTCAAGATGCTGATGCTCAATTATTTAAAAGATTAAAAAAGAGAGCAAAAGAAAAAGCAAAAAATTTAGAAAATAAAGTACTCAATAAGGTCGATGAAGAAGTTGATAAAACTATCGATGGCGCTATTGAAGGAAGAGGCAATCCAAATCAAGGAAAACCTACACCTCCAAAAACAGCCGCAGCAACAGCAAAAAAGGATTTTGGAGATATCACCATCAATCACACTCAAAAATATGGAAGTGTTGCCATTACAGAAACGAGTCAAGTAAAAGTGAATAAAACCGATTCTGGATATACGATTTCTGGAAATTGGTGGTCGCATCAAGCAGATATTTATGACGGATTTAATATTACCATCAAAACCGATCAAGATTTAAAGGATCCCAATGCTACAAAACGTATGTTTTCAATTCCTGACGAAGCTACATTCCAACTTGGATATGATCCGCAATTACCGTACAACAAAAAATCTGAAGACAATTTTAAACGTGCAGTCACAGACGATTACCAAAATTATGATCTTACCAATGGTTTAATAACCATAAACATGCTTTCAGATACTAAAGTTCAAATTACTTTTTCAGGAGCTGCTACGTTCCGAACTGTAATTCGCCAAGCAAATAGCGATGATTTTTCGGAAAGTTTTTATGAAGCTTCCATAACAGGACAACTTGATAGTAACAGTCCAAAATTCATCTCCGAAGAAACCGTTACACAAACAAATACAACACAAAACACATCTAATACTGGTTCAGGATACAGTATTACTCCAACTTCAGGAACTGCGCCTGCGCCAGGAATTTATCAGTTTTCGTACGAAACCGTTACTGAAATTTCAGTACCAGGCGAAAAGAAAGCATATAAAATGTCATACTTACTCAATCCAAACACAAAATATATTGGAATGAAAGTAGATGTCAGCGAATATTCAGATGGAGAAATGAACGGTGAATCAATTATTGTAATGGACGAAGGAAATGCGCATGTTTTTGTAGAAACTGCAGGAATGAAAATGCGGATGTCTAATGGAATGATGGGACAAAAAATGCAGAATCCTACTGAACAAATGGCAAATTATGATTATACAAAACTTCAGAAAACAGGAAATACCAAAACCATTCTCGGTGCCACTTGTCATGAATATATGATGGCTGATAAAGACATAAAAATCAATTTTTGGGTTGCACCAGATATCAAACTATCTAATTGGTTCATTCAAAATACAGGTGTGATTGATGGATACATTATGGAATATGCGGTAGAATCAAAAGATGGAAAAATGACTAGCAAAACGCTAGCAATCAAAGAAAATATCAGCAAAACCATCAATCCAAAAGAATACAAAAAAATGTTTTAAAAAAACACAATACAGGAAATTGTCTAAGAAGTAAAAAAACGTCAAGTCCAGAATGATGTCCCAAAAAGCTTTTTAGACAGTTTCTCTCTTTCTAAAGCATACATAATACTATACGACTCACAAATGAAAAAAAAATTACTATTACTTTTTACCCTATTCGCAAGTATAACTGCAATTGCACAAACAACTTTTGTCCCAGATGATGGACTTGAATTTAGACTACAACAATTAGGATTGGATTCAGGTCCACTAGATGATTTAGTACTTACAGGAAATATTGATGATTTGCTTGATTTTGACTTTGGAAACTTTGTAGTTACTGATATTACAGGGCTACAAGATTTTATCAGCTTACGCGAACTACGAATTTCTGATGCTATAGCAGACTTATCTCCTATTGAGAATTTAACTACTTTGGAAGAATTGGTCATCCGTGATGTAACAGATACTTCTGTAGATTTAAGTGCTTTGGTAAACCTTACTTTTGTGAGTATTGCCAGATCGCCTTTTACAAATTTGGACTTTACCAACAATACCAATCTTACAGAAGTAACTATCCAAGACATGAACAACGACATGGAAGCGATTACTTTTGGAAACAATCCGCTCTTGGATGATGTATTCATTAATAACGTAAATGTTCCACAACTCGATTTTTCAAACTGTCCAGCCTTGCGTCTTTTATTAGCAAATAACAATGCTACCTTATTTAATTTAGATGTTACACAATGTCCATTATTAGAAAGCATTGATTTTGATGAAAACTTACAATTAACGTATATTGATCTTTCGGCAAATATTGCATTGAACAGTGTCCGAGCGCAAGACAATCCGTTGTTGGAAACCATTTTTATCAAAAGTGGAAACAACACCAATATTGGACAAACCTTTCGTGTACGAGACAATGCTTCCTTAACCTGTATCGAAGTAGATGATGTTGCGTGGAGTAATCTTTTTTGGGCATTTCCAACCAATAACTTTTCTGGTTTCAGTGCTACATGTTCACCTTCAAATGATGATTGTGCGCAAGCAGTTCCCATTACCTTGGTACAACCTGCCGCCGGGACAACACTCAATGCTACCAACAGCACTAATACGCCAGGTTGTGAATCCTCTGGAATTACCATTTTAGATATTTGGTATGAATTCCCAGCGCCTGCTTCAGGAAGTGTGACGATGACAATTAATGCGCCGCCTTTGGTTGGGAAAATTGCAATTTATGCCTCCTGTGGCGATGCAACTCCTATTGCTTGTCAGGAAGGAGAATTGGCCATTACTGGATTAACGCCAAATGCAACCTATTATCTACAAGTTTGGTTGGAAGCTGGCGGCATGAACCGACCGTATGACGATGTCTTTTTAGAAAATTCTAACGGAGGTTTTGTTCTTGAAGTACAAGATACCACTACGCTCAGTGTCAACGATCCATCCAGTCAGCTTGATGAGATTCGTATGTTTCCCAATCCGGCAAACGATAAACTAAACATTAGCGCACCAAACTTCTTGGAACAAGTTGCCATTTACGACATGTCTGGAAAACTCATTATAAAAGATGAAAATCTACGTACCAATTCGCAAACAATACCACTTGAAAAACTATCAAGCGGTATGTACATGGTACACATAAAAACAGAAAATAGTACCACACTCAAAAAACTGATTATTAACTAATATCATTACAAATGTACACCAACACAATATGTTTTATAAAAATGTATTGTGCTTAGTGTTGCCAAAAATTAACTCAGAAAAAATTATGAAAACTTTACAACGCATTGCCACACTTACACTTGTATCTTTCCTTTGTATTGCTTGTTTTGGCGATAAAAATACGATCATCGGACAAGATTTAGGAGACACCAATTTTGTCAATAAAAATTTCTCAGGAAACAAAGTCGCCTTTTCAGCACTTCCTAAAAACATGTGCCAATATATCAGCGAAGCAAAAGTACAAGAACTATATCCTGATGCTACCAAAATTATGTTTGACGATGGCAAAACCTTTATGACCAAAAGTTGCCGATTTATCGTGTACACAAATGAAAATACAGACAGTAAGTATGATTACTTAACAGGAACTATTTTCGCCGTAGAAGATAAAGTTGCAGAAAATGAAGATTGGGTAGAAACCTGGGAACTCAGAAAGAAAATGTCAAAATCATCAGAATTCATTGGCGGATTTGGGCAAGCAGCTATTTGGGTAGGTAAAAAGCGTGAACTCGCTATAAAAATGGACGGATACATCATTACCATCACCGTTCCAGGATCACCATTCAAAGAAGCAGAAATTGCCAAAAACAGAGATTACAAAAGCATAGCCATTGCATTTGCAAAGAGTACAGGTCTTTTTTAAAACATAACAACAGAAAATATTGTATTTTTAAATCATTATCAACCTGACCAACTAAAACGTGTACACAAAGAAAAAACGATTCCTTCACAGTAAATATAGTAGTTTACTCATTTGTCTGTTCTTTGTGTACACGCATCTTTCTGCAAACAATCATCGGTTCCCTCAAAACCAACCACAAGATAGCACTGAAACATACAGTATTCAGATTCTATGGGAAACCTCCAACGCGCTCAACAATACAAAACAATATGATAAGGTGTTGACGTATTTGGACACGCATTTAAAATATGTGCAGCCCAAGAATGAAAAAGATAGCTTGGATGTTGCGGACTTATATTACAATCAATTTGAAGCGAATTATTACACGGGAAAGTATCTAGAAAGTATCAAAAGTACCGAAAAAGGATTGCCCTATTGCGAACGCAGTACGAGTGATCGCGGCATTCATATCAAAGCTGTTTTTTATTACAAAAGAGCGTACGGAGAATCGAGATTGAACTTTGCCAAACGTGCAAAACTCAGCATGAAAACTGCGCTAGAATATTTAACAGATACCTATGAAGATGATTTGGATTATTTGGTAGATGCGTATGTTTTCTTATCGAGTCAATCGGCGTATCACGGAAATTTTCCAGATGCAAAACGCTACATTCGGTTGGCACATAAAACCTATCAAAAACACAAAGATTTCCTTGACAAAGCACGTCCTGATCGGTATGAAATTGTATTGGCATACAGAGAAGCCTACCTATATTACCAACTTGCTGAAACTCCACAAGACAGTCTGGAATTGGTGAAAGTAGTCAAAAAGCTAGATGCATTGCACGACTCACCAAAATTTAATGCATCAGAACAAGTATATTATACCACGGCGCTCAATCATGTGGGCGATTGGTACGTAAGTCACAAACACGATTCATTGATTACGGTAAAAGACTTGGAAGTAGGTTCGTTTTATTTGGACAAGTCGATTGATTTGGTGAAAAATAAAAACTATGTAGGGAATATCAGCACATTTAATTTCAACAAATGCAAAGCTTTGACTTTCGCCAACAAATTACCTGAAGCAGAAGCATTGATCATGGAATTGTTGGGCTCCATCACCGAAACTGATTACAGAAGACCTTTCTTTCTGGCGCAAAAAGCATTGATCAACGCCAAACTGAATCGAAAAGAAAAAGCACTGCGTATTTTTCATGAAGTCATTGAAAAAATTCATTCTGACAACACTACGCTCGCAAAAGATTACAGCAATTTCAACCCTAGCAAAACCTATGGTGAAGCACGTTTGATTCAGAGAGTCACCGAAAAATTAGAAAAATTTTATAAAGACGATCCTGCGGTTCAAGAAATCATTCCAAAATTGTATCGCATCGCCTTTATTCAATTTGAAAATAGTTATGCACGAACTAAGTTCAATCCCAATCAAAATGAAGTATTGCGTCGCATCTTGCATGGTTCACTCATCGCCAAAAAAGCACAAGAAGACAGCATCAGTATTTCTGTGGCAAACTTGCTAAGTCGCAGCGAAACCATTATGAATCAAATGACGTGGCAGCGTTTTTATCAAAACCGATTCACGAATAAATTACCACAATTAGATTCGCTCAAGTTTAGAAATCTCAATCTGCGTACGTTGCTCACTGCTGCTCGAAAAGAGAACAATATTCGCACTGTAGATTCCATTCAAGAACTCATCAACGATCATCAAATTTATACCAATAAAAAGTTTCCAAATTTAGAATTGTTAAGCAGTAAAAAGTTTGACATTGAAACGCTACAAAAAAGTCTACAGGACAATGAATTGGTGATAAAATATATCATTCTCAATGCAGAAGTTGCTATTTTTTCTATTACATCAGATACCATTCAGTGGGAATTACGACCGTGGCGAAGTGAAGAAATTGCATTGGAAGAAGCACTAATTAACAGCATTCGCAACCGAAAATACGACCGCAAAGTCGCCGCAATTTTAGCAGAAAAACTATTGCCTCATATTGATGAAAATTATACAAAAATCATTATCAATCCTGATGGCGAACTGTATCGCATTCCATTTGAAATTCTCCAGAAAAAAGATCAATTTTTAACGGAACATCATGAAATTCGATACACGTCCAATTTACGCTTTATCCATTTAGACAACGCTACAAAAATCTCAGACAAAGGTGTATTGGCCATCTATGCGCCTACGTATCCAAGAACTGAAACGGCAGTCGCAACACGAGATAACACAAACGCTTCATTCCTAGAAGGTGCCAAAAAAGAAGCAGAAATCATCAGCAAATTGTTCCCATCCAAAACGTATATTGGAAAAAACATTTCCAAAAACTACTTTTTAGAAACAGCACCACAAGCAGGCATTTTACATTTGGCAATGCATGCCGAAATCAACACTACTGAACCAGGATTGAGTCGTTTATTGTTCAATAAAACCACACAAATGGATGACGATTTGTATTTGGAAGAACTCTATGCGTTGCAACTCAAAGCAGATTTGGCAGTACTCAGTGCGTGCAACACAGGCTTAGGTAAAGAAAGTGCCGCCAGAAACTTAGAATCCTTTCAGCGCGCCTTTACCTTTTCTGGCGTTCCAGCAACGATTGTAAGTCTGTGGGAAGTTCCTGATCAATCGACCACTGAAATCATGGGAAGTTTTTATGCAAATCTCAAAGATGGCAACACCAAATCTGAAGCCTTACAAATTGCCAAACTCAACTATCTCAACAAACACAAAGGCACCAAATTAGCCGAGCCGTATTATTGGACGGGTTTTATTTTGTATGGTGATGAAAGTGTGGTACGCATTACGTCTGGTTCCAATACCATTTGGTATGTGTTGGTTGGTTTGTTGATTTGCTTTAGTATCTTTTTGTGTATTCGATTTACCTCAAAGAAACAAGCGCCTAAGCCTAATTGAAATCATCTTTAAAAACAGATTGCCACAAATTTTTCTATGAAAAAGGCAAGTGCCTTAGGTAAAATATTGAAATAGTTTGTTTCTTAACTTTTTACCACGAATACACGAATTATTTTTGTTTTACTCTAAGCGTCGGTTCGATTTTTATGGCAAAAGCAAGCGATTTTTGTAAAAAGTTTGATTCGTCATTAGGAGCGATAGCGCGGTAATCTGTCCAAATCAAAGCAGAATTAGTCTTCGAAAGAAACAGATTGCCACAAATTTCTATGAAATTTTCGCAATGACGTAGCATATCAAAATGTTGCTTCGTTTTCTGTAATAAAGGCAAGTGAATTCAGTAAAAATATTGAAAACAGTTCATTTCTTTCTCTTTTACCACGAATACACGAATTATTTTTGTTTTTACTCTCAGCGTCACTTCTGTAAAGGTTAAGTAATTCGTTGACACTTTTGGCATAAAAAAACAAAAAGGTATTCTCTAGCAGTTAGATAAAACGAATAGACTAACAAAAAAAGTCAACCACTAACAAACTCCTTAACTTTGCTTTGAAAACCAGCTTCATCCACCAAAAACTGTACTTGAATCGGTAAATAATATAAGTGTTCCAATTTCCCTTGCAAGCGCATAAAATCCTTTTCGGTAGTAAGAATCTTTTTGTTTCCTGCTTTTTGTTTGATGGCATTCAGATCGCTTTCGCTGAAATTATAATGATCTGCATATTGTAAATGTGAATATTGTAAGTGTTGCTCGTGTAAGTGTTGCAGCAATGGTTTTGGATTGGCAATTCCTGTAATGAGAACAAATTCGGAGCCTTTCCAATCAGTTAATAATAACTCTTCTTCGCTATTGTGAATCGTTTCTGAATATGCAATCGTGGTAAAATAGACTTTTTGATCTGACTTCGGCTGAAGCTTCTTTGTGATTTCTGCCCTTTTTTCGGCGGAAATTATTGTTGGACATTTCGTTACAATGATCACATCAGCACGTTTGGCTCCTGAAATCGGTTCACGTAAATTCCCCGCAGGCAACATAAAATCATTCGCATACAGATCATAAAAAGGCGTCAACAGAATTTGAAATCCCGCAGTGACTTTTCTATGTTGAAAAGCGTCATCTAACAAAATCACTTCCAGTGAATTATCTAAACTACGTAGTTTTTCAATTCCCACAGTCCGTTCAGCTTCTACTGCTACTTGAATATCTTTGTTGAATTTATGATAAAACTGCAACGGTTCATCACCAATATCAGAAGCTGTCGTGTTGTTGTCTGCCAATACAAAACCTTGTGTTTTTCGTTTGTATCCACGACTTAGCGTAGCAACTTTGTGTTCATCTTTTAACAAACGTATCAAATATTCAATCATGGGAGATTTTCCAGTGCCACCTACACTTAAGTTTCCAACACAAATCACAGGAAAGTCATACGAAGTAGATTTAAAATAGCCTTTATCAAACAGCCAATTCCGCACAAATACAATCGCGCCATATACAATAGAAAAAGGCAATAAAATCAATCGAAGTCTTCGCATACA
>JBCCLS010000032.1:0-12532 GCA_039026835.1 Bacteroidota bacterium
ATGAAGCCTTAGCAACCCTTTACACTTAAAGAAGGTGCTACATTCTACTGCATTCGCGGATAGATAACTAAGTGCAATTCGCACTACTTTCTCAAACTTTTTTGATAACACATACCAGTAATTTCAAGTTGTAAATGGTATAATAGTATGGCGTTACCCTAACGGGTCAGGCTATCCGCTGTATCTCCCAAACAAGTTGGGAGGATGCCGCTGCTATCCTTAACGCGCAGTTCCAGCGAAAGCGGGAATCTCATAAAATGAAGATTTTATAAAAAGGAATCTCACAAAACAAAGATTTCATAACAAAAGAAATCTTTCAAAAATAGGAGAACTAAAAAGAGAAAAAAGAAAAATGAAAAATATCTGGAACGAAATAGAAAAACGAATTCTTGTCTTAGATGGCGCTATGGGAACCATGCTGCAAGCCTATAAATTCACAGAAGCGGATTTTCGTGGCGAGCGTTTTAAAGACTTCCAAGTCCCGCTACAAGGAAACAATGATTTGCTTTCCATCACCCAACCACATGCCATCAAGGAAGTACATGCAAAATACTTCGCGGCAGGAGCTGACATTGTAGAAACCAATACATTCTCCGGAACTACCATTGCCATGGCAGACTACGAAATGGAACACTTAGTCTACGAACTCAATTATGAGTCTGCACGACTAGCCAAAGAAGTTGCTGACGAATTTACAGCCAAAGAGCCACACAAACCACGATTTGTAGCAGGTTCCATCGGACCAACCAACAAAACGGCAAGCATGTCTCCAGATGTAAACGATCCAGGATATCGCGCCGTGACTTTTGACGAATTGCGAATCGCATACAAACAACAAGTAGAAGCACTCATTGAGGGTGGCGTGGACATTCTGTTGGTAGAAACAGTTTTTGATACCTTAAATGCAAAAGCCGCTTTATTTGCCATCGAAGAAGTAAAAGCTGAAAAAAACATTGAAATGCCAGTCATGTTAAGCGGAACCATTACGGATGCAAGCGGGCGAACACTTTCAGGACAAACTGCGGAAGCCTTCTTAATTTCAGTATCACACATTCCGCTATTATCTGTAGGGTTTAATTGTGCCTTAGGAGCCAACTTGTTACAACCACATTTGGAAGCCATTGCCAGTAAAACTGACTTTGCGATCTCTGCCCATCCAAATGCAGGATTGCCAAATGCATTTGGGGAATACGATGAAACACCCTTAGAAATGGCAGTACAAATTGAAGAATATTTAAAAAAGAATCTCATCAACATCATTGGTGGCTGTTGCGGAACAACTCCCGATCATATACAAGCCATCGCCAACGTAGCTGCAAAATACGAACCACGTGGTGTAGTTGTTGGTTGTTAGTTGATGGTGCTTAGATAAAAATAGAAAAATATGAAATCATATACAGAACTTGGAGTATGGATTGAAGCTAGGAATTTGGTGAATTCTGTATATGAAGTAACCAAAAACTTTCCTAAAGAAGAAGCTTTTGGGTTGACAAGTCAAATACGAAGAAGTTCCATATCTATTCCTTCTAACATTGCAGAAGGTTGTGGAAGAAATAGTACAAAAGAAACGATACATTTTTTGTTCATTGCTAGAGGTTCTCTTTACGAATTAGAGACACAGTTATATTTATCAAATGATCAAAAATATATAACAGAAGAAGAATTAAATAAGATTCAAGAGCAAGTTGTAACCAGTAAAAAATTGCTAAATGGATTCATAAATTATTACAAGAAAAATAAATGAGTTTTGAAATCTACTAGCAACTAACAACAAAAAACTAGCAACTAGACAAAGAAGAAAGAGAAAATGCAAGATATAAACCCAAGACCCAACACCCAAGACCCAATACCCAAAATAAAGCAAACCAAATTCATGCGACTCTCAGGTTTGGAACCATTGGTGTTAAATGAAAATACGAATTTTGTGAATGTTGGTGAGCGAACCAATGTGGCAGGATCACGTAAATTTTTGCGACTCATCAAAGAAGAGAAATATGATGAAGCCTTGGCAATTGCAAGACATCAAGTAGATGGCGGTGCACAAATCATCGACATCAACATGGACGACGGATTGATTGATGGAAAAGAAGCCATGGTGAAGTTTTTAAACTTGATTGCTGCAGAACCCGATATTTGTCGTGTGCCGATTATGATCGATAGTTCCAAATGGGACATCATAGAAGCAGGATTGCAGGTAGTACAAGGAAAATGTGTGGTCAACTCCATTTCTTTAAAAGAAGGTGAAGAAAACTTCATTTGGGAAGCTACACAAATCAAACGTTATGGCGCTGCTGTAATTGTCATGGCATTTGATGAAGTAGGACAAGCCGATAACTATGAACGCCGATTGGAAATTGTAGCGCGCTCGTACGATGTATTGGTCAATAAAGTTGGATTCCCTGAAGAAGATATCATCTTTGATTTAAATATATTCCCAGTTGCGACTGGAATGGATGAACACCGGAAAAATGCTATAGATTTCATAGAAGCCACACGTTGGACACGCCAAACCTATCCAAACGTAAGTGTCAGTGGCGGTGTGAGTAATGTGTCGTTTTCATTTCGAGGAAACAATGTAGTGCGCGAGGCGATGCATTCCGTATTTCTGTACCATGCGATTCAAGCAGGAATGAACATGGGAATTGTGAATCCCACGATGTTGGAAGTTTATGATGACATTCCAAAAAAATTATTGGAACACGTAGAAGATGTCATTTTAGATCGTCGTGATGATGCTACAGAGCGTTTGTTAGATCTGGCAGAAACTTTTAAAGGAACTAAAAAAGCAGATGCAGAAAAAGTTCAAGAATGGCGTAGTTTCGAGTTGCAAGATCGTATCACACATTCTCTAGTAAAAGGAATTGATGCTCACATCGTAGAAGATGTAGAAGAAGCACGCTTACAAGCCGAAAAACCAATTGAAGTCATTGAAGGACAATTGATGGCAGGAATGAATGTTGTGGGAGACTTATTTGGCTCTGGAAAAATGTTCTTACCACAAGTAGTAAAATCAGCACGTGTGATGAAAAAGGCGGTGGCGTATTTGCAACCGTTCATTGAAGCTGAAAAAGGAGAACAACAAAAAGCCATTGGAAAAGTATTGATGGCAACCGTAAAAGGCGATGTACACGATATTGGTAAAAATATTGTAAGTGTTGTATTGGGTTGTAACAACTATGAAATTGTAGATTTAGGTGTCATGGTACCACCAGAAAAAATCATAGAAACCGCCAAAATTGAAAATGTAGATGTCATCGGTTTGTCTGGATTAATTACGCCTTCGCTAGATGAAATGGTGTATTTGGCAAAGGAAATGGAACGTCAAAACTTAAAAATTCCGTTGTTAATTGGTGGTGCTACAACATCCAAAGCACATACAGCCGTAAAAATTGATCCTGAATACACAAATGCAGTAGTTCATGTCAACGACGCTTCGCGAGCGGTAACCGTAGTAGGTGACTTATTGAATAAGAAAAAATCAAAAGATTATCGGGAGCAACTGAAAAAAGATTATGATGAATTCCGCGAAAAGTTTTTAAAACGTAAAAAGCAAAAATCATACATTTCCTTAACAGCAGCACGCGATAAAAAATACACAATTGATTGGGAAACAAGCAACATTACCAAACCTAAAGAGTTAGGAATTCAAAAGTTAACGCAGTTGAGTTTAAAAGAATTGGTGCCATATATTGATTGGAGTCCGTTTTTCCGTTCGTGGGATTTACACGGTCGTTTTCCAAATATCTTGACAGACGAAGTCGTGGGTGAGCAAGCTACACAATTATATGACGATGCCACCAAAATGATAGATGAAATCATAGCGAAGCAATCTTTAAAAGCAAAGGCGATTTTTGGACTTTTTGAAGCAAATACCATCAATACTGACGATATATCCATTCAGAAAAAGGGCAACGAAATTGCTGTATTTAGAACGCTTCGTCAACAATTGGACAAGCGTGAAGGTGTTCCAAACATCGCGTTGGCAGATTTCGTAGCGCCAAAAGAAAGTGGCAGGCAAGATTACATGGGTGCATTTTGTACGGCTATTTTTGGAGCTGATGAATTGGCAAACAGTTATAAAGAACAAAATGACGATTACAACGCGATTATGGCACAAGCCATCGCCGATCGTTTTGCAGAAGCTTTTGCAGAATATTTACACAAACAAGTTCGAACCAAGCATTGGGGCTATGCAGCTGCAGAGAATTTATCCAATGAGGAACTCATCAAAGAAACGTACAAAGGAATTCGTCCGGCACCAGGCTATCCAGCATGTCCTGATCATTTGGAAAAGGAAACCATTTGGGAACTTTTGGATGTAGAAAATGTTATTGGCGTTTCGCTGACTGAAAGTTTGGCAATGTGGCCAGCAGCAGCAGTTTCGGGGTATTATTTTGCCAATGAAGAAGCCAAGTATTTTGGACTTGGAAAAATTAAAAACGATCAAGTAGAAGATTTTGCCACTAGAAAAGGCATCACGGTAGAAAAAGCCCAAAAATGGTTGCATCCTGTGTTGGCGGATTAGCCCGCGTTAGTGATAGCAGTGGCATCCTTTTTTCGTCAGTTCGAGTGAATTTGTGGAGAGCGCGTAGCGAAATACACAAATTTGTATCGAGAACAGGAAAAAGATAGAACGAATAGCACGACCCGATAGGGGAACGCCCAAATCGAATTATGAATTTAGAAGTACGAATTTAGATTTATGAATGTTGAATTGTTTAGTTGTGAGTTTATGAGTGAGTGCGAAAAACAAATTAACGAACAAACGAATTAATAGAAAGACAAATCAACAAGAAAAAAAGAAAAAGAAAATATAAGAGCAGAGTGGAATCTCAATACTAACTACTCAATTCTCAATACTAAAAAAACATGAAAGTAACAGACCATATAGCACAATCGGACGGAAAAACCTTGTTTTCGTTTGAAATTTTACCACCATTGAAAGGACAAGATATTCAATCAATTTTTGACAATATTGATCCGTTGATGGAATACAAACCACCATTTATTGATGTCACCTACCATCGTGAAGAATATACATTTAAAGAGTTGGAGAATGGTTTGCTGAAAAAACAAGTCGTTAAAAAACGTCCTGGAACGGTTGGGATTTGTGCAGCAATTCAAAACAAATATCAAGTGGATGCCATTCCGCATATTTTGTGCGGCGGATTTACCAAAGAAGACACGGAAAACTTTTTAATTGATCTCGATTTTTTGGGAATTGACAATGTAGTGGCGCTGCGTGGCGATGCGGTAAAAAGTGAAATTTATTTTAAGGCTGAAAAAGAAGGACATCGATACGCTTCTGAATTGGTAAGTCAGATTCAAGACCTAAACAACGGGAAATATTTGGATGAAGAATTGCAAAACTCTTCCAAAACAGATTTTTGTGTGGGCGTTGCCGGATATCCTGAAAAGCACATGGAAGCGCCGAGTTTGGATTCGGACATTCACTTTTTAAAGAAAAAAATCAAAGCTGGAGCGGAATATATTGTGACACAAATGTTTTTTGACAATCAGAAGTTTTTTGAATTTGTAGAAAAATGCCGAAAAGAAGATATCAATGTGCCTATTATTCCAGGATTAAAACCGATTGCGACACGCAAACAATTAAATTTGATTCCCCATCGTTTCAAAGTAGATTTACCTGACGATTTGATCATGGAAGTTGTACGATGCAAAGACAACAAGGATGTGCGCAAAGTAGGAATTGAATGGTGCATACAGCAAAGTAAAGAATTGGTAGCGGCAGGTGTGCCTATTTTACACTACTATTCTATGGGAAGATCGCGCAATATTAATGCGATTGCTAAAGAAATTTTCTAAAATAGTGCATTCAAAATAATAATATAAAACATAAAAAGCTGTCTAAAAAGTCTAAAATGATTTATTTCAGGACTTTTTAGACAGCCTTTTTTATAATGCTGTGATTCCTAGAAACAGTTTCTAGTTCTTTCAAAAATTCCACAGTTCCAGCCGCCGTCGCATGCCGTATAATCTATAGTCTGACACCAATTGTCAGATTCACACAGATATACAGATTGCCACTGATCTGTTCCTCCTTTTAGTTCATCTGAACTTAAATTTGAAATAGGCGCTTTTCGTAAGCTTAATTTTTTGATAGACTTTTTTTTCATGATTTTGGTTTTATGGTTAATTTTTATTCGAAATAATTCAGAGATGATGCAAGCAATTCACGGTAGTACCAAACAGATAGAAAAGTTGTGTGCACCAAAGAAGAAAAGAGAGGAACTCTAGCTCCTCTCTTTTATTACACAATTGAGTCGTAATGTAAACAAACATGTTTCAATTCTCGGATCAAACAAACTGAAACACTAATTTACATCGCATCAAGTAACTAAAAGATGTTTGACTCGCATGTGTAAATGAATCTCCAAATTCGCCCTCAGGCGAAAACAGATAATCTTATTAAATCGTAACTTAAGAATGGACTTTTTTTCATGGTTATTGTATTCATAAGCTACTCATTAAAAATTGAATTTTGGTAGGATTCAATTTCTAAAAAGTTTGATCTGTCGGAGTTTGATAAATTTGACAATCACGTTCGCCTCTACATCTTGTATAATCGATCGTTTGACAGATATATACAGATTGCCATGGACCAGCAGTTCCTCCTTTAATGATTTCTGCATTTAATTTAGAAACAGAGGCTTTATTTAATGATAGTTTTTGAATAGATCTTTTTTTCATGATTCAAGTTTTTTTGATAATCGAAATTAGAAAAATCGTCATAAAAACATCGTTGGTTTTACATTACCAGAAGTACGTGATCGCTGTATTTAACATTTGAACAAAAAAAAGAGGAATGCCTTAAATTCCTCTTTTTTAACTAAACATAAAATCGATTTATTTTAGAAATCAGTTTGTTAATTGCTGTAATAGCAATATATCGTAGCATCGCAAATAGTCTATTAAGTGTTCAGCAACTGTATTCAGTGAATTTGTTAAGAGCTGATAGACACTGTGTCGGAGGAAGCAATCGAAAAACTTCCTGACTTGCAATAGGTAAATTCCTTATAAACTTAATTTGGTTGAGGTAAAACTACTAAAAAGCAATAAGTTACTATGCAGGTTTTACACTACTTTCACTACGTGATTGCTGTAAGCCGCACAAAAGAGTCTTATAAATACAACAAGGAACTTTGGTGAGTTCCTTGTGTGTCTACGATTTCTCAGGAAATTAGCGTTGTGGATCTTGATAAATTTGGCAGAAAAATTCTCCATTACATGCTGTATAATCGATAGTTTCACAGAAATTTATGGAAAGGCAAAATGCGGTATTTCCTCCAAAAGTTCCTCCTGTAGCAGCATGTTTATTTAAATTAGAAATTGCTGCTTTTTGTAGTCTTAATTTTTGAATTGATCTTTTTTTCATGATATACGTTTTTAGTAAGTGTGTGGTAATTTATCGTCCGTAAAGTTGACATGCAATTTCTCCTTCGCATCGTGAATAATCAATAGTTTCACAAATATTCACTGACTGACAAAATAACGTGCCTCCAAAAGTTCCTCCCGTCAAAGCTTCGGCATTCAACGTAGAAATAGATGCTTTCTTGAGTTTTAATTTTTTGATAGATTTTTTCTTCATGAGTATTAATTTTAAGTAAATGTATAGGTGTTTAGCACAGCATTGACAAATAAATTTGGCAACCAAATTCACCAAAACATGCTGTGTAATCTCTCGTTTCACAAATATTGATCGTTTCGCAAAACTCAAACTTGCTTTGTCCTGTACCGCCAGACAATGCATTAGCATTTAAAGTAGAGATGGCGGTTTTGTGTAGTTTTAATTTTTGGATAGACTTTTTTTTCATGGGATATGTTTTTTAGGTTTATTTAAAGTTAGAGAAACGAAGGAATTGTTTACGGAGGTTTTGCAATACAAGAAGTATGTGGATGCTGTAGTTAACATTTACAATACATAAGACTTTATTATTTTAAAAACCAACAGAAACCAACACATTCTTAAAATAAAAACTACATTTGTCAACATAATGAAAAATGTAGTTTTTATATTTTTACTCTATTCCTGTTTCTGTATTGCCCAAGAAACAAATTCTTCGACAAAATCACCGTTTAAAGCGGCAACGATTGACGTAAATTATTTTAGTGGAAGTATTGCGCGACATAATGATGATATTCTGCATCTCATCACAGGACATCCCGAAGGTTTTATTGTAAGTTACAATCGTAAAACCTTTGGTTATGACGATTGGTCTGCATTTTATAACTATCCTGATTATGGGGTTTCTTTGAGCTATCAGAACTTAAAAAATGAATTTTTAGGAGAAAATATAGCGCTCTATGCACATTATAATTTTTACTTTTTAAAGCGAAATTTGATGTTGCGTATTGGACAAGGAATTGCGTATACGAACAATCCGTATGATAAAGTAGAGAACTTCCGAAACATAGCTTTTGGTTCACGCTTTATGAGTAGTACGTATTTGATGCTTAACTACAAAAAAGAAAATTTATTCAAACGTTTTGGCATCCAAGCAGGAATGTCGCTCATACATTATTCCAATGCCAATGTAAAAGCTCCGAATACGAGTATCAATACCATCGCCTTTAATGTGGGCGTGAATTATAATTTGGATGATACCTCGCTGATTGACTATCAAGAGAAAGACAGTACGCAACGTTTTAAAGAACCCATAAAATACAATATTGCTGTACGTGCGGGAATCAACGAAAGTGACGCGATTGGAAGTGGACAATATGGGTTTACCATTCTCTCTGCCTATGCAGACAAACGTTTGGGACGAAAAAGTGCCATTCAGTTGGGAACAGAAGTGTTTTTCTCTAACTTTTTAAAGGAATGGATTCGTTATCGCTCTATCGCCTTTCCAAATGGAGAAATACAAGGCGATGAAGATTACAAACGTGTCGGTGTATTTGTGGGACACGAACTATTTATCAACAAGCTATCGGTCATTACCCAATTGGGTTATTATGTCTATTATCCGGTAGATTTTGAAGGGCAAACCTATATTCGTGTAGGAATGAAACGTTACTTTGGTAAAAAATGGTTTGGTGCGTTAACGCTCAGATCACATGCGGCCAAAGCAGAAGCTGTAGAATTTGGTGTGGGCATTCGATTGTAAAATGTAAAAAAATGAAAAAAATATACTTCATATTCATCCTGTTATTCTGTATTGCCTGTGATTCAGAAGATGCGAACGATTGTTTTCAAACCTCAGGAAGCATCATTTCTGAAACTGTACAGCTTGAAAATTTCTCCAAAATTGAAGTGGGTGAACACATTACACTAGTCATTACAGAAGGTGCAACACAAGAAGTCCGAATAGAAACTGGCGAAAACTTAGCAAACGATGTGGACGCAACAGTTGTCGGGGAAACGCTGTTTTTATCAGACAATAACAATTGTAATTATTTCCGCGATTATGGAATCACTACAATTTATGTCACTACACCCAATCTAACAGAAATTAACAGCAAAACACAATTTGAAGTACGTTCAAACGGAATCCTAACATTTCCTAACTTACAGTTGATTTCTGAAAACTTTACCAATAGCAGTGTAGCTTCAGGGAATTTCAATTTGCAATTACAAAATCAGGAACTTGGAATTGTGTTCAACAATCTATCCAATCTATTCATATCAGGAACTACAGAAACTTTTGATATCAATTTACCAGGAGGAAATTCACGCATCGAAGCCGCAGATTTCATAGCAGAAACCGTGACTATATTTTCGCGTAGTAGCAATGATATCATCATCAATCCGCAGCAGGAACTTTCAGGAGATATTTTTGGTACAGGCGATGTCATTGCAGTAAATCAACCACCAATTATTGATTTGACAGCACATTATACAGGTAACATCATCTTTCAATAAAAAAAACCAGACAAACAACAAACGGTTCATCTGATTTTCTTCTTACTTTACGTGTTTGTTATTGACTAACACCTACATTTCCTTCGGTACCTACTGCAATAGTCTCATTCCCAAATAAAATTGATTTCAGCGTCCAGTTGGTACTTACACTTAACATTTCTTTGGTGTCAAATTCATACTTGCCTAAATTGTGCTTAGCACCTACACAATACACTTCTTCAACATCGCCAGCTCTAAATGCAATCCAATCTAGTGTCCATCCGCCTAGTAAGCCATAATTATCCCAACCCGTGCCGTTCCATTTTCCAACATTACCATCAGCACCAACGCACCACATTGTACCCTTTGTATCAAAGGCAATCATTTTTAAGGTCCATCCGCCCATGAGTCCTAAATCTGTAAATCCTTTTCCATTCCACTTTCCAACGTTTCCTTCTGTTCCAACACTGTACATTGTATCATTGCTGTCAAAGGCAATCATTTTCAAAGTCCATCCACCTAACAATCCTTTATCTGTCCATGGTTGCATGGCTACATTGTTCATTTCTCCTGTGTTTCCTTCTGTTCCAACACACCACCATTTATTATTTTTTGCGTCAAATGTTAGCATTTTTAAGGTCCAATTGCCAACTTTTCCTATTGAATTAAAGTTCATTTTGTAAAATTTTTTCCCTACTCTGTTTACTATCGGTTTTTCGGATGACACCGATAATCAAAAAATATGTGTAGCTACGTAACTATGTAATTGATTACGCCTCAAAGTTGAAAAACTAATTGATGAACACTCAATAAATGACTATAAGAAGCTGTTTTTTTGGAACGAAATAGTGAATTTTAAGAATAGAAAATAGGTATCCTTATAATTGAATAAGGCATATCAAATCGCACATAAAATCTGAAATTCTAAAAGCAAAAGCATAATAAATATTTCAGCGCGAACATGAAAAGTCTACCAACGAAGTGCTCCAAACAGCGACAGCTGTCTAAAAAAATTCTGCGCAAGCAGTAAAAGTCTAGCATCTAACAGCGCAGCGGTCTAAGAGATTCTCGCTTACGCGGAAACAAGTCTACCAACGAAGTGCTCCAAACAGCGACAGCTGTCTAAAAAAATTCTGCGCGAGCAGAAACAAGTCTAGCATCTAACAGCGCAGCGATCTAAGAGATTCTCGCTTACGAGGGAACAAGTCTAGCATCTAACAGCGCAGCGATCTAAGAGATTCTCGCTTACGAGGGAACAAGTCTACCAACGAAGTGCTCCAAACAGCGACAGCTGTCTAAAAAAATTCTGCGCGAGCAGGAACAAGTCTAGCATCTAATAGCGCAGCGGTCTAGGAGATTCTCGCTTACGCGGGAAACAAGTCTACCAACGAAGTGATCTAAACAGCGACAGCTGTTCTAAGATGTCAACTCCCGAAACAAACTTTCTAAATTCTTATTCTTCTGATTAATTTGTAACGTTTTCAAACTATTGTCATGTGCAAAATCAAATACGGTTGGGCGCATATCTTTGCTGGTGTTAAAGGTAAGTTCGTATACCAAACCACGTGTATTTACCACTTTAATTACGTGTGGAATCTGTTCAATCAAAATATCTTCAATGCGATAATCAAATTCCACTTCAATTACTTGATCTTGATTCTTTTGAAGTTTTGCCAATGTTGTATCGGCTACAATTTCCCCCTTATTAATTATAATCACCCGATCGCACATCGCTTCCACTTCTTGCATAATATGTGTAGATAGGAAAATAGTTTTCTCTTTTCCGATAGACGTAATCAAATTCCGAATCTCTGTCAACTGATTTGGATCCAATCCAGTTGTAGGTTCGTCTAAAATCAATACTTCTGGATCGTGTAACAACGCATTTGCCAAACCTACACGTTGGCGAAATCCTTTTGACAATTCACCGATTTTCTTTTTTGATTCTGGTGTCAATCCTGTCATGGAAATCACTTCATCAATTCGCGATTTCGCAACCTTATATACCTGTGCATTAAATGCCAAATACTCACGTACATGCATGTCCAAATACAACGGATTGTGTTCTGGTAAATAGCCAACGCTTCGCTGTACATTGCGAGCATCACTTACAGTATCAAACTCATTCACAGAAGCATTGCCTGAAGATGCTTTTAAATAGGTGGTTAAAATTTTCATCATGGTTGACTTTCCTGCGCCATTTGGACCTAAAAAGCCAACGATTTCCCCTTTCTTTACATGAAAAGAAACGGAATTCAACGCTTTTTGCTCGCCGTACAATTTTGTGACATTCTCAACTACAATAGACATATATGAAGGATTTGAAAATCAAAATTACATAAATTTTTATCAGTATTTCTCTACTTTCAATCAAATAAAAACAAAAAAAACTAGGGTTTGTTGATAAAAACGTTTTTCTTCAAAAAATATTGGAAAACGATTTTGAATCTAAAAATTAATCTATACTTTAGCGATAACGAAATGAAAAACAATATGTTTAGCACAAACTATTTTTGGCAAGAAACTTTTTACTTCTTTTATGAAAAGAAGTCGGAACGCTTGTGATATGGTTTAGTGCAAAACAACAAACATATACAGAAAAGTTCCGAAATACATTCGGAACTTTTTTTTTGGAGTACAAAATAAATGTGAACGATCAGTATTTTTTGA
>JBCCLS010000033.1:0-12348 GCA_039026835.1 Bacteroidota bacterium
GCGATATTTTCAAAGACAATGACAGTACTGATATTGAAAAAGAAATGCCTAAAAAACTACAACTGCCAACGCAAAAAGCACAAAAAGAAAAATTGCCCCAAAAAGCAGGCAAAAAAGTAAACCCTCAAAACCAATAAATGTTAAAAAGACTCACGCTCTTCGTTATTTTTTGTGTATTCATTTCGTGTAATACAGAAAAAGCACGTCAAAAAGTAGAAGAATTTCGTTTGGCACAAAGCAAAACCGCTATTAATACGATGTTAGACGCATGGCATAAAGCTGCGGCTGATGCTGACTTTGATACCTACTTTTCCAAAATGACAGCTGATGCTATTTTCATAGGAACAGATGCGACCGAAAACTGGCAAAACGCTGAATTTAAAGCCTTCTCCAAACCGTATTTTGACAAAGGAAAAGCATGGAGTTTTACCGCGCTAGAGCGAAATGTTTTTATCTCTGAATATGATGATATTGCTTGGTTTGACGAATTGCTGAACACTCAAATGGAATTGTGCCGAGGTTCTGGTGTAGTCAAAAAAGTAGGTGACACGTGGAAAATTGCACACTATGTATTGTCAATTGCAGTTCCTAATGAAAATGTAAAAGAAGTGGTTGCAATTAAAAAACAATACGATTCTATCGTACAATTGAAACTCAAAAAAGAAAACTAAAAAAATGTTAATGTTACTACTTTTTGTAACATTGGTATTCCTCTATACACTAAATAAACTAGAACTAAAATCAAAAAAAGAACCAAAAATGAAAACTAACACTCTTAAACTTGCCTTGTGTTTCACAGCAAGTACGCTTCTTTTTTCGTGTGCAGGCGAACAAAAAGAAGAAAAAGAAAAGGAAGTTGCTCAAATTCCAGGAATTAATTTGGAATACATGGATACTTCTGTGCGTCCAAATGATGACTTTTACACATATGTAAATGGAAAATGGATGGAAACTGCCGAAATTCCTGCGGATAGAACTTCTTGGGGAGGATTTCAGGTATTGCGTAAAAAAACAGATGCCGATGTATTGGCGATAATTGACGAAGCTAATAAAAGCAATACGTACAAAGAAGATACCGATCAAGCGAAAGCATTAATGATCTACAACTCAATCTTAGATACGCTATCACGAAACAAAACGGGAATCAAGCCATTGTTACCAGCGTTGGAAAAAATTGCAACGATCAATACAATTGCGGATGTACAAACTATTTTAGCTAAAAATCCAGTAACGGTTTCAGCGCCTTTCATGGGATTGTCTGCGTTTGCAAACTTAAATGACAGTAGCATGAATGCTGGCTATGTTACGCCTGGAGGATTGGGATTGCCTGATAGAGATTATTATTTAGATGAAGATGATAAATCCAAAGAAATTAGAGAAAAATATGTAGCACACATTACGCGTATGTTGCAATTTTTAGGAGACGATGCTACTGATGCTAAAAAAGATGCAGAAACCATCTTAGCTTTAGAAACAAAGTTAGCACAACCGCGTTTGGATAAAGTACAAAGCAGAGACGCTCGTAACTTAAACAATCCAAGAACTGTTGCGCAATTGACTGAAATGACACCAAGCATCAACTGGAATAAGTTCATGAAAGATTTGGAAATGAAAGTCATTGATACCGTAATGGTGACACAACCAAAATATATGACAGCATTGGAAGATTTCTTTAAAAATGAAAGCATTGACGATATCAAAACACTCATGCGTTGGTCTACCTTAAACAGTGCGACAGGTATATTATCGACTGAAATTAACAAAGCAAATTGGGATTTCTACTCCAAAGAATTAAATGGGGCTAAAAAACAGCGTGATGCTAAAGAAAGAGCTTTGGCAACTGTTAATGGTACAGTTGGAGAAGCTATCGGACAATTGTATGTTGATGCTAAATTTCCGCCAGAAGCCAAAGAAAAAGCCGAAAAAATGATCATGAATGTCATTGCAGCGTATAAAGATAGAATTATGGCATTGGACTGGATGACTCCTGAAACGAAAGAAAAAGCCGTTGAAAAGCTGGATAAGTTTACAGTAAAAATAGGATATCCTGATACATGGGAAGACTATTCAACGTTAGCTGTGAAAAAAGGCAATTCCTATTACGAAAACATGATGGCTATTCAAAAATGGCAGTTCAGAAAAAATTTAGACAAAATCAATGAGCCAGTTGACAAAACAGAATGGGGAATGTCGCCGCAAACAGTAAACGCATACTTTAATCCATTGAACAACGAAATTGTATTTCCAGCAGCAATTTTACAACCACCTTTTTACAACTATCAAGCAGACGATGCTGTAAATTATGGTGGAATTGGCGCCGTAATTGGTCATGAGATTTCACATGCATTTGACGATGCTGGTGCGCGCTTTGATGCGAACGGAAATTTGACAAATTGGTGGACAGAAGAGGACTTAAAGCAATTTACTGAAAGAGGAAATCAACTAGCAGATCAGTACAGCGCTATTGAAGTATTGCCAGAAGTATTCATCAACGGTAAATTTACATTAGGTGAAAACATTGGAGATTTAGGCGGTGTATTAGGTGCGTATGACGGATTGCAACGTCACTTTAAAGAAAACGGGAAGCCAGATAAAATTGATGGATTTACGCCAGAACAGCGTTTCTTTATGTCATGGGCAACCGTTTGGCGTACAAAAATGAGAGAAGAAGCGTTGCGTACACGTATCAAAACTGATCCACACTCGCCAGGAAAATACAGAGCATATGTGCCTTTACAAAATGTTGATGCTTTTTACGAAGCATTTGACATCAAAGAAGGTGATAAAATGTTCATCGCTCCTGAGGAACGCGTTCGTATTTGGTAAGCACCAATTTTATAATATTACAAAAGCCTGAATATTTCAATACTCAGGCTTTTTTTAGTTTTTTCAGTGAATTACAATCAAAATAAGGATTTTTTAATCGAACTCATATCGATTTGCTATAGTTTTATCGTCTTCTTCACAATAACAGCATCGTTCAATACAAACGGTCGTGGCATCATGTTTTTAGGTCGTTTGGGCATTGAAAACAATGGATTTGACATTAAATCATACGACGCTTCGTATAAAATCAATTCTGGTTGTACATTGGGTTGTACTGTGAATGTAATGTACAATGGATCGTTATCCGACACTGTATAACTCGTCAAGCGATTCCATCGGTTATTTGGATATTTTAGTAGCATTCCATTAATAAGTGCCGTATTGAACTTTGTATCTTTACTAAACACTTCCATACGATTCACATTGCGTTGTGGTGTAATTTTTAATTCTACATGACGTAAATTATGAAACGTAGAATCCAATAAAGTTTCTATCAACGGCATCTTAATTTCCTTAGCTTCCGCTTTGCTCGAATAAGTAAATCGCGATTTGTATTTGCTGTCCATCACATCTTCTGCATTAGCCGTAGTATCATCGCTTACATAACTTCGTGTCCAATCGTCCAAAATGCCATCATACGTGTTCCAACTCGCAGTGTTGTCATCAGCATTTAAAATATAAACCAAACTATTTGGCTTTTGACGTTCTTCTGTAAAATCTGATCGTGAATGTGCTACAAAAAAAGCAGTGAGTGCTAATACGAAAAACAAGCGTGCTGTCCATTTTTTACGTGTGTACAATCCAAAAACAGGCATGATCAATCCAATAATTAATACCACAAGTAACGGAACTACCACAATAATTTTTAGTCCCAAACCGACAGGAAACAATTGGATAAACGGACATACAACAAACAGTGCAGGCACCGCTAACACAGTGTACACCATTGTGGTGGGTTTGTCTTTTTGTTTGATTTGAATAAATAATGAAATGAGCATAAAAAGTACGGGAATGGCAATAAAACTAGCGCCATTTAAATAAATAGCTGCCAGAGCTGTAATGATGATCCAAAAGAGCAATGGCGCAATGGATAAGTTGACTGCTGTGATCTTTTTACCAAATTTGTGATAGGAGTAAAAGCCAATTCCCAATGCAAACAATGCAAACAATGAAATATATGTGTAACCGTTGTATGTAAATCCATGCTGAATTTCTGCATATTGTGGATATAACCAACTAATGAACATCCAGAAAACATACGTAAGTCCGCAACTAGCGACTAGGGAAACTAAAAATGGAATAAATCCTCGCAAAACTCCACTAACGGACAACATTCGTTCTCGGAATCCGTATAAAAGTACCGCAATAAATAACACAATAATGACAATCAATATCGGGAAAATCCAGCTAAATGGATAGGTGTGAAAACCAAGCGGTGTGTTGAAATAAATCAAGTCTTCACTAGAAGTAATTTGGGTTAAATCTTGTTTTGAAAAATAGTCAACCAACGTCATCATGTACATTCCTTGGTGCGTCAATGTGTTGAAATCTAAATTTTCAGGCGTGTCGTTTGCGGTGTGATAGTCGTAATGATCGTCAATAAAGGCAAAGTTAAATCCTTGAATATTTCCCTCTTCTCTAAAAACAGTCAAATCGGTATCATTTGGCAACATTTTATAAATACTATACGCAAGCGAATTCCCTACAGGATATTGCAAGCCAGCTTCTTGAAATGCTTGAATGAGTTTGGCATTTCCGTCATTTGTTTCCAACAGCATAATACTAGGGCCGCCACTTCCGCGTGCTTCAAAATTCAGCACCAATCCAATATCCTGTACCCAAGGATGCGAGTTTACAAATAATTCAGCACCGTTCAAACCTAGTTCTTCGGCATCAGATAGCATGACAATAATGTCGTTTTCAGGTTGTTGACCTTTGGCTAAAAATGCTCTAATTCCTTCCAAAATAGTAGCAACACCGCTGCCGGCATCACTGGCGCCAAAAGAGGAATGTGGATCGCTGTCGTAATGTGTCAACACCATCAGTGCTTTTGTGGAATTTTTCCCTTTAATACGTGCAATAATATTTTTAGGTTTGGACATATTTCCTCCATCGTCCAACGTAAAACCTTCTTGGACTGTAGGTTGTAAGCCTAATTTTTTTAATTCGGATATAATATAATTTCGGACTTCTGCATGTGCTTCAGAACCGACATAATGTGGTTTTTTTGCAATTTCGTTCACATGTGCAAACGCGCGAATGGTAGAAAATGCTTCTACAGGTACATTTTCTTCTGAAAGAGCTTGTGGCATATCACTGTAAAAACTGTAATATACAGCAAGTGACAAAAGAAGAAACGACAAAAAGGTGTAACGTGCTTTGGGTGTAGTCATGTTGATTGATTGAATGATTGTCTAAAAATAGTAAAAAAGAGTACAGAAAATAGTAGGAGAAAGCGATTTTAGGTTAACTAATTAAAAATGAGTAACTTTAAGATAATCTAAAACACCTAAAGACATGGCAATTAAAAGTTTTCAAGGCGCGCGCAAGTCGCAAAGCCAAACCTCAACCAGCACAGAAGCCTTCAAAGTAAGCGATTATATGACTAGAAATTTAATCACATTTAAGCCTGAACAAACTGTGGAAGAAGTCATCCAAAAACTCATTCAACACAAAATTTCGGGCGGTCCTGTAGTAAATGATAAAAATGAGTTGATCGGAATTATTTCGGAAGGTGATTGCATCAAGCAAATTTCGGACAGTCGATATTACAATATGCCTTTTGAGCACAATAAGATAGAAGCGCATATGGCAAAAAATGTAGAAACCATTGATGGAAATCTTAATATTTTTGATGCTGCAAACAAATTCATTCAATCCAAAAGACGACGGTTTCCAATTGTAGAAAATGGAAAACTTGTGGGGCAAATTAGTCAAAAAGATATCTTAAAAGCTGCTATGAGTTTAAAAGGGCAACATTGGAAGTAGCTTATGATTTTCATTTAATAGGCTTCATCGCTTTTGGTACATCTGTAATATACAGTTTTTGCTTTGTAGTTCCGTAAAGCATTAACTGTTTTTCATTAGCATTTGTGGAGTTGGATTGCTTTTTCCATTTGCAAAGCCCCATAACCGCAATTTCTTCATTAATTTCGATGATACGCTCTGTGTAGCGTAATGATTTATTGAATCCTAATGCGTTGGTACTTTTTTTACTGTGTGTGCGTAAGTACTGTTTAAATGCTTCGCTGGCATCGTTAAAAGTTCCTGAATGTACCGAATGGTCTGAAACTAAATTTAGTAGTTTACGATCTTTGCGTGATAAGTTCAGATTTACCAACGCTGTGTCATTATCTGCTACGATGTAAAAATTTTGAAACAGGATATCGTTAACAATAGGAATCCAGTTTCCATGGAGGTCTTGGCGTTTTACTACGACTTCATAATAGACACAGGCACGTTTGCTGATAGGAGCTGTTAACGGTGTTTCAAAGTTTACTGCTTTTCCAACAATTTTGGCATATTCATTTTCACGAACACGATGGATTGGTTTTCTTTGAGTGTTTTTTAGTTGTCTTGCGGTTTTGTAAGCAGGACTGAGAAAGTAACTAATTAGCATTATAACGGGTAAAGCAATCCAGAAAAGTGTACCAATATCCAAACCAAGAATTTTTTCCATATAAAACTTTTAACTACGATTTAAGAATTCTTCTTCACCAATAAATAATACTCATTCTCTAATGGCAAATATCCTTGATCATATACATAAAAGTAGGTAGAATTGGATTTTGTTACATAGATAGAAGTAAAATAGGTAAAATCGAATCCTTTTTCAATCAGTTTGGCTTTGGTAGTTTTTGTTTTTTGATTGAAATTGAGTTCTTCCAAAATACGCCAGTTTTTGCGCAAGCGATTGTTGATATTTCGAATGAGATTCTTTCCATCTTTATTCAGCCGATTATTATACGCATTCCGACAATAATCGCTACAAAACTTTTTATCGACGCGACCTTTAAAAGAATCGCCACATTCTAAACACTTTTTTTCCATACTCATATTGGGTTTGAGATGTGATACCAACGTAGCATCATGTCTTCGGGTTCATAATAGAAATCTTCGATATAGTTGAGTCCGATCTTTAATAAAATTCTATGTGAAGCTTCATTTCCTATTTCGGTAATTCCGTATACAGTATCTAATTTTAGAGTATCAAAAGCGTATTGCAAGCAAGCTTTGGAAGCTTCTGTAGCGTAGCCTTTTCCCCAAAATTTGCGTTGCAATCGGTAACCGATATCATAAAAATTTGTGATATTGTTAAAGGTATAATCTGTGTATAATCGCAAGCCACACCAACCGATGAATTCGCCTGTTTCTTTCAGTTCCATTGCCCAGCGTCCGATACCACGTTCGGCATATTGCTGTTGTACATCGTTGATATATTTTAACACTTCCGCTTTTTCTTTGATGGGTTTGTTGCCCAAATATTTATGCACTTCAGGATCAGAATCCATAGTAAACATGCCGTCAAGGTCCTGATGTACAAGGTCGCGAATAATGAGTCGTTCGGTTTCTAAATGTATGTTCATATACTGTAATAATTCTCTAAAGTAAGAAAATTTATTCGTTTACAAACGACTACAAATACGAGTAAAATTTTTAGTTGACAACTATCTGCCAAATGGCTGTATAAACCCTTTTCTCTCTATAATTCATCAACATTCCTATAGTTGCAGTAGATAACAAGCGTTTGTGTGCTTTTGTTTTGAAGTAGCGTGTAGCTTTGTTTCCCGTAAATATGATATTCTAGCTTTAGTTAGTAATTCAAATTAAGCTCTAATTGGATATGCGTAGCGACCAATACAAGGAAAATTATCCGATTACAAACGACTACAAACATTTGTAAACGAAAGTAAATGCGTTGCAACCGAATAAAATTTGCAAGTCGTTTCATATTTGCACTGTAGAATTACAACAACAAATATTTCTTGAAATCAGATATTAATTTAAAAAAATATAATCGTATGAACACATTAAGAAACAGAGTACAGTTAATCGGAAACCTAGGAAACGATCCAGAAATCATCAACTTAGACGATGGTAAAAAAATTGCAAAATTCTCACTTGCAACTAACGAAACCTATAAAAATTCGCAGGGTGATAAAGTGGAAAACACGTATTGGCACAACCTCATCGCATGGAATAAAGTGGCAGATATTGTTGAAAAGTACTTACTCAAAGGAAAAGAAATTGCTGTGGAAGGGAAGCTGACTAACAGAAGCTACGAAACGGACGAAGGCGAAACAAAGTACGTTACGGAGATTTTGGTCAATGAAATTTTAATGTTAGGCAGATAGATTTGGGAGTCTATTGCTCATCTGTAAAGAGGCTGGTTTTGGGGGAATCAGTCTCTTTTTTATTTCGTCTTTTTGTTAAGATCTAACGCATCTTTCATATTCAATTCTTTCTTTTCAAAATCCAAATAGAAATCGTGTAACTCCGCAGCTTTTCGCATTACACTCGAATGTATTTCTATAAAGCTGATAGAATCTCCATCAATATTTGCATCCGTAGCACAATAATTTACCAATTGCTTTTGCAAATTATCATAACTAATAAACGCTTTAGCATTTTGATGAATTCCCGTTTTCTGATCAAAAGAAGTCAACGATAACCCAAAAAAGGAAGAGACAGCAGTAAAAATCAAAAACAGTGTTTTAATATAATTTGAGGTATTTTTCCATCCGCCTTGCGTGATGATAAATATCGCCAAACCTGCGAGAATCGAAAAAATTAAAAATAACTTCATCGACACAAAATGATAGGTATACAACTTTAAAAAAGTAGTTTCGTGTTGTTGCTTATGATATTGAATGACATTATTTAGTGTCACCAAATTATCTGCTTCTTGTTGCGTTCTGTTGACGCAATTTGTAATACCGTCACTTGTTTGAATTTCACTCACCTGGTCCATCGAAGCCATCAATTCTCTACCTTCTTTTTCGGCATGATTCGTAAACAGAAAATAGCCAATAGTTGTTAAAATAATAATCACAACGATCGTAATTCCTACTTCTATAATTTCCTTTTTTTGAGGAGCTTCCATGAGTGTCAATTGTTATGTTGGTTCGACTAAAGGTAATGAAAAGATAGAAACAGCAAAAAATTCTCAAAAGTTTTGCCTGAAAATAGAAGCTTCATTCGTTGAAATATAATGATCAAAAATCCATAAAGGCAAAGCAGCGAAGTGATGCCTAATACCTTACTGTAACTCATCGAAGTCACTCTATATTTCGCAACGTAGCCATATCCTCAAGCTTAATCTGTTTGCCTTTGGTAGCAATCAAACCATCTTTTTTAAACTGTGATAAAATACGAATAATAGATTCTGTAGCAGTGCCTACAATGTTGGCATAATCTTCTCGCGAAAGTACAATCGTTAACATACCAGCTGCGTCAGTACCAAAAGCCGAATGAATATATAAAAGCGCTTCTGCCAAACGTTGCTTTACCGATTTTTGCGCCATATTTACAATTACATTATCTGCTTCTCGCAAGTCTTTTGCCATGTGTTGCAGTATGTCTAAAGTAAACTCAGGGTTTTCGTGTAAATCTGTCATAATCTCGTATTTCGGAATAAAACATACTTTCATTTCACTCAAGGCTGTGGCACTCAAATTGGTGACTTCTTCACAGACCAAAGAACGTTGTCCCATCAAATCGCCTCTCACGACCAACTTTACAATCTGATCTCTTCCGTTGGCGCTGAGTTTGGTCAATTTGCAAATACCTTCTCGAATACAGTACACACCATTTATATGTTCGCCTTCATCGAAAATTAATTGTCCTTTACTAATAGTTTTGGAAGTTTTGCAATTGGAAATACGAGTCAGCTCTTCTTTAGTCAAAGATTTCAGGGCATTAAACTGTCGTACGATACACTGTTCACAATTGCTCATGGCAGAAAATTTATGCACTTATAAATATACGGAAACTATGACAAATATCATATATTAAACGCAATTCATTTGTAACCTTTGTTACTGTGATAAAAGATATCCATGAGCAAAATATGACGGAAACTATATGCTTCCATTGTGGCGATGTGTGCGATTCAGAAATCGTGCAGTATGACGCCAAATCTTTCTGTTGTCATGGTTGCAAAACCGTCTATGAATTGTTTACAGAAAACGACTTGGCGTGTTACTACGATTTAGAATCAACTCCTGGCGCAACTCCCAAAGAAATAGCAGGGAAATA
This sequence comes from Bacteroidota bacterium, assembly GCA_039026835.1. GTDB lineage: Bacteria > Bacteroidota > Bacteroidia > Flavobacteriales > Flavobacteriaceae > Kordia. The sequence continues at coordinate 10,084 of JBCCLS010000033.1, forward strand.
CGACTTTTTAACGCAGCAAAATATCATTGATAAATTATTGGAATTTAACGATGATAATCGACAAATAGTCACCTTATACATTCCACATATTCATTGTAGTTCCTGCATTTGGATTCTGGAAAATCTGCATAAACTCAATCCGGAAATCATAGCTTCACAAGTTAATTTTGGTAAAAAAACAGTGCGAGTTACCTACAATGCAAACACTTTTTCATTGAAAGAAACGGTGGTGTTGTTAAGTAAAATTGGTTACGAGCCGTATATCAGTTTGGAAGATTACAGTACTGGAAAAAGTAAAATCAATCGTACGCTCATTTACAAACTCGGTATTGCAGGATTTGTGTTTGGAAACGTGATGTTTCTCTCGTTTCCAGAATACTTTCAGGTCAGTGGATTTTGGATAGAACAATACAAAACGCTATTCCGCTGGTTGATGTTTGCTTTTTCGCTTCCTGTTGTATTTTACGCAGCACAAGACTATTTCATCTCAGCATACAAAGGAGTACGCGCAAAACTCTTAAACATTGATGTGCCCATTGCACTCGGAATTTTAGTGTTATTTGTGAGAAGCTCTGCGGAGATTATGTTCGATTTGGGCACTGGTTTTTTTGATAGCCTTACGGGATTGGTCTTTTTTCTATTACTTGGTAAATTTTTCCAGCAAAAAACCTATTCCTTTCTGTCCTTTGAGCGCGATTACAAATCCTACTTTCCCATCGCCGTTACTAAAATTCTGAAAGGAAAAGAAACACCAATTCAAGTTTACGATATCAAAAAAGGCGATCGTTTGCTCATTCGAAATGCAGAACTTATTCCAGTTGATGGTATTCTGATCAATGGCAATGCGGCAATTGATTACAGTTTTGTGACGGGCGAATCAGAAACGGTTCAAAAACAATCAGGTGACAACCTATTTGCAGGTGGAAAGCAAACAGCAGGAGTCATTGAAATAGAAGCAATCAAATCAGTAGCGCAAAGTTATCTCACACAACTGTGGAGCAACGATGTGTTCGAAAAAAATAAAGAAGAACGTTTTACCAATCTCACCAATAAAATTAGCAAGCACTTTACCATTACCGTATTAATGATTGCGGTCATAGCAACCTCTTTTTGGTTATTAGTAGATCCGTCAAAAGCGATGAATGTCTTTACGGCTGTTTTAATCATCGCCTGTCCGTGTGCAATTGCGTTGGCAGCGCCATTCACTTTTGGAAATCTATTGCGCATTTTTGGGAAGTTGAAATTTTATGTGAAAAATGCCAGTGTTTTAGAACAATTAGCTTCCATCAATACGATCATTTTTGACAAAACAGGAACGATTACCTCCAACAAAAAAAGTACGGCAAGTTACGAAGGATCACCACTGACCACAGAAGAATCTGCCCTGCTCAAAAGTACCTTACGAGGTTCCAATCATCCTCTCAGCAGAACCTTATATGACATTTTAGATACGCACAATATTGTGACACTAGATTCTTTTGAAGAACATGTCGGAAAAGGCATAACCGCAAGTTATCACAACACTAATATTAAAGTGGGCGCAGCAACGTTTGTAGGACATCAAGAAGCGCAAAAAGTACTCAATACCACAGTACACATCAGCGCAAATAATGCGTATAAAGGAAAATATACTTTCTATAACAGTTATCGAAAAGGACTTTCCAAACTATTCAATACGCTCAAAAAGAACTTTGATTTGGCGATCCTTTCGGGAGATAATGAAGGCGAACGCGAAAACTTGCAAAAGTTGTTGCCTGCCAAAACAAAACTAATCTTCAACCAGAAGCCGAATGACAAATTAGAATACATTCACTATCATCAAAAAGAAGGTGCCAAAGTTTTAATGGTCGGTGACGGATTAAACGATGCAGGAGCACTTGCTCAAAGTGATGTTGGAATCGCGCTTTCAGAAAATGTCAATGTATTTTCGCCGGCTTGCGATGCAATCTTAGATGCTACAAAATTCAACCAATTAGATCGCTATATTCAAGCTTCCAAATCAGCGATCAACATCATCAAATGGAGTTTTGTCTTGTCGTTTATCTACAACACCATCGGACTGTATTTTGCGGTTACAGGACAACTAGCGCCAGTCATTGCTGCCATTCTCATGCCGCTGAGTTCCATCAGTATTGTAGTGTTTACGACACTGTGTACAACCTTTTTAGGAAGGAGATTACAATAAAACTACGGTTTTCAATGATATATGATATCACAGCCGTCACTTCGAGTGATTTTGAGGTACGAAAAATTGTATCGAGAAGA
>JBCCLS010000034.1:0-12330 GCA_039026835.1 Bacteroidota bacterium
ACCAATCCTGCTTTTAAAAAGTTATCGGTTTGGTCTTTGAATAAATATGATGGTTTTAGGTTGTTCCACAAATTGTTGTGTAAATATTGCCATGTAACCTCAGCTTTGTCATACACATCAATAGCATCTGGATTTTCAGAACCTTCTTCGATCTGACATAAGAGTTGAATGTTTTGGTCAGCGATAGCTTCTTCTATTCCTATATATAGTTGTCCGCCGTTTTCAGGAGTTGCTACCAACGCTAAGTTGGAACGATCTACTTTGTCGATTCCGAAAGGCAATTCGTGATAGAGTTGCACTTCATTTTTTGTTGCTCCAATTGATTCTACGGTTGTAACTGTGACTGTCAAATTTTCCGCAAGCGGAATGTACGCTGCATTTGGCAACGCTAATTTTTCTAAGGCGTGATAGGTATAAATTTTTGGAAACGCATCGTATAAAAAGTTGTTTCGCAATGATAATTGGATAAAGTAATCATCTGACTTTTTCGGCACATAAGTTGTATTTTCCGCTAAGAATTTGGAATATGTTACTGTAGAGAATCCGTTGAACATACGCTGTGCCAATCCATTTGTCGTTGTTGCTGGTGGTCTTTCTGCCTTTTGACTTTTATCCTTGCTATCTTGATGTTTGCGACGCATTGCCCGCGATTGTTCTTCCGAATGTTTCTGGGTGCGCTTGTCTTTTCGTCCATATGATTTTCGGTCTTGCGTACGACTTCTAGCATCGTGTGGAAATTGCTTTGGTAAAGATTGTTTGCGAGCTGCTTCCGCCTTCGCATCTTTAGAGACTGCAACCGCAACACTTTCCCTACGAGTTTTTGTGGAGCCGATATAGGTTGCATCTACTAAGAAACGATTTTCACCGTCTACACCTCGTACCAATTTGGTGGCTGTAATTCTTCCTGCTTTGATGCCTGTGTATATGGCTAAAAATGTTTCTGTAGGTTGCAAGTTGACATATTGCTGCAAATATTGTTGGTAGTGTGTTTCAAAATTATCAGGTCGGTCTTTCCAATCTAAAGATACTTCGATATCGCTAATTCGTTTTCCAATCCACTCGTCAGAGCTGATACGCAAGCTTGCGCGTTTTTTTGCTTGTGTTCCGAACGGATAGAAAGGGTTTTCCGTTTTTATGGTTCCTAGATCGTTCTTAACCGTTAAGTTATCTGTGTATTCGCCAGTTGTCGTAATTGTAATTTGTCGCAAGTCAGCATTGGCAAGTGATAGATACGTATCGTAGGTTGCTAACGATACATCTTCTTGTGAAAATAGCACGCGAATAATTGGGTGCGCTGTATTGTATTTACCTTCGTGAATAGCGGCATCATAGTTTGTAATTTTTTCATCGTCTTCGGTCAATTCGATGACAATTTCGACTCTGTTGTTGTTGGTTTCTGCTTTGGTGATTGCTGTAGCTGGCAAGGCAACCCAACCTTTTTCGCCTGTATGTTCTATGTTGAGCATATTACCTAATTGCACACCATTTTGCAAGGAAGCACAAATAGCTGAAATGGTAATGGTTCGCACACCTTCTGATAGTAGTAATGATGGCGCACTGAGTGAGAATCCTTTTTTGGCTAAGTCGCGATCTTCATCTCCAAATGGCAACCATGATGTTGTGCCGTCTTCGGCTTCTCCACCTTCACCGTCCGCAGAGTTTGCAATGCTAGATGCATGCCAGTTGGATTCGTCTTTGTATGCATAGGTATTTCGCAGTGTTGCAATTTTTGCTTTGTTGATGACAATTTCATCTTCCAACTTGTAGTGAATGTTGGTTCCGTTGCTATCTTTTCCTGCTTTTACAAGCGTTTCATCACTTAAAAATTGTTCGCTAGCATTTTTGGCGAGTTCAAAGATTACATAGGCGTAATCTGCTTTTTCGTCTTTCTTTTTGAGTTGTAATACTTCTTTGTAGTAAAAATCGAGATGACGTTGTGTAATTTGATTGAATCGTTCTTTACTTTTGTTTAATAGCTTTAAGAACGCTATAAATAATGCCAATTGTGGCGTAATGTCTCCTGCTGTGTAAGTATCAATGACTTCTTTGATTTCTTCAGAAAGATTATGAAACTCTTTCCAAGTACTGCTTGGTTTTTTGAAGTCTTGTTTATCATACAATTGTACATGCGTAGAAAACTCTTCAGCAAAGTTCATCCAATCTTTTACATCAAATCCCATGAGTTGTACGTTCGCAGGATCGAGCAAAGAAAGGTAACGCTCTTGCTGTGTAGTGCCTTCGCGTGACTTGATTAGTGTATTTTCTGTACAATCGCTCATAATTAAATGTCTGTTGCTTCAGTTATATAGTAAGGGAACACGATGTTTCTCCTTGTGTTTGTGGCTCTGATTAGGTATTCTATTTTGATTAAAAACTTTCCTTCCAGAAAATTTTGAGTATCTAAGGCAATTTTGATCACTTCTACTCTAGGTTCGTATATGATAATTGCTTCTTTGATTCGGTTTTTCATCATCGTCATTTGCGTAGCACTCAGATTTTCAAATATTTGATCTGTGAGATCGCAACCAAATTTGGGACGCATGACACGTTCGCCTCTACGCGTAGTGATGATGATTTGTAAACTACTTTCAATATCTTCTATGTCAGAAATCATTTTGATTTCTCCCTGACTTTCTAAGAATTTTGGTGGAAAATCCCATCCTTTTCCTAAGTATGATGCTGTTGTTAAGTCCATGTGTTTATCCTCCAATGATTACTGTTGGTTCTCCTAGTACAATACTTCCTCCATGCGCTGTGGAATCGCCCATTCTGGCAGCGGGCATGCCTCCGATGAGTACTGTTCCTGAGCCTGCAATGATACTGTCTGGCGGTCCTGTACATACACACATATCGCCTACTCTTGCGGCTGGTAATCCGCCGATAAGTACAGTGGGTTCTCCAGGTGGTAATATCGGGCCGCCTACGTGCGGTACGAGTGCGGTTACCATTGGACAAACATGCATATCTGTAACTCTAGCTGCTGGTGGCATTTTTTATTTTTTTTAGTTGATTTGTACAATTCCTCCTTTAATGGTGGTACTGGCTGAACCTTCTAAGGTAGCCGATACACCTTCTGCTTTAAATTCTGCGGAAGCGGCAATGGAAACATTGATGCCTTCCATGTTAATGTCGCCCGTAGCTTTCATATTGATATCACTCCCAGATTCTATGGTGATTCCGTCAGAGTTCATCGTCATGATGTTGCTGTTTTCATCTTTTAGAGTAATGACTCCTTCGTCATCATCGATGGTGATTACTTTTTCTGCGGGTGTTTCTAGTGTGATGCTTTTGAGTTCATCATTCATGGTAATTTTGATTTCACTTTTGGTCATGATGACTTTTTCAAAATTATCATCGGAATATTCTACTGGTGATAGATTGGTATTGCTGAATAAAGATCCGAGCACAATGGCTTGATTTGGATCGTCATTTAAGAATCCAACCAATACTTCATTTCCAATTTCTGGTAAAAAGTGCACGCCGTATTCTTCGCCTGCATGCATGGTTAACACACGTGCCCACACACCTTCTTCATCTGCACTGATGATTGGCAATTTTACCTGAATTCTGTGTTCTTCTTTCGGGTCACCTTCTAAGGCTGAAACCACACCAATTTGCAATCCGCTGATGGCTGGCAACATGCCTGAGGCTGGTAATTGACTGACTTCATAGGTTTCTGCAAACCATTCTGGATTTAATCCAAATTCTATCGTTGTCAACCAGTTTCCGTCTGTCACTGTATGGTGTACACCACATACAAATACATCTCCATTGAAACGATCGCTCATTCCCGCAAGGGTAATCATTGTGCCTGGCACTACTATTTCGGTTCCTTGCACTTTGACTGTTCCACAGATTTTTGCTAGTTGCTGATACAAACTTTTAGATTCTGCCCAAGAGGTTAAAATTTCATCAGGAATGTCTCCCGTATGGGACAGTATAAAACTGTTTCCGCCTGCGGCTTCTGCTAGCTTTCCTGAGTCTAAATTCCCTGCAGCATTGATTCCATTTCCACCTGTAGTTTTGGTAACTAATTCCTGATTGGAGTAGTTCCATGCAGATGCTTCAAATTCGTTGTACTGGCTGCGAGCATCAATTTCTGCATCAAACGAAAATATATTGTCGCCAAAGGTTGCTGTAAAGACACTTCCCGTTAAGGTAGGCACTTTGACATTTATTTCGCCATCTTCCACGAAAGTGATCATATTGTTAACCTGCGCACGACATTGAATAAAATCCCAATCCGTAGCTTGATACTGCACAATTTCGTGATGTGTATGCGACGTTGCTTCCATTTCGCCTGAAAGTCCGTTTTCACTGATAATATCACTAACCGCATCACTTTCAGTAGTTTCGTAATAGATTTTGTTTTTGCGCGCTTGCGTTAGCTTAAACGCTTCATCTTTGCATTCAATGATCAAATAGTTGGTTTTGTTATTTGATTTGAGTGCATGTTTGGTGATAATACCTTTAAAGAGTGTTTTATCGTCAAACTCATACCCTGCTTTGATGTGAATTTTTTCACCTGGCGCAAAAGATGCCGCATTACTCGCTTCAAATTCTTGTGTTACGCTGTCGCCATCGACAATAACTAAGGTTGCCGTTGGAATGCGATTGCAAGTACGTTCAACCGTGATGGTTTTGATGCCATAGGTTGCACTTACTTCTTCCTCAGCATCGCCAATGAGCACGGTAAATGTGACCAAGCTTTTTGTATCTGTCGATATGTCTCCGACTAAACTCATGCGCTTTGCGTTTTATCTAATGGTGGAAAAAATAATTCAGTTCCTGCTTCTAAATTTCTAAAGTTGAGCAGATTGTTGACACGAGCGACTTCTAAATAGTATTTGGAATCGCCGTAGATTTTATAGGTCATCAGCGGAAGCGTATCGCCTTCATGTACACGTCGAACATGTGTTAAATCTGGAGATTGCTTGTTGACAGATGCTTCTCGAAGTTCATCCGCAGTACTGTCTTTACACGTAAGTGTGGCGACTGCACGAATTGGATAGCCTTTGGTATTGAAAAGTTTGTAATCAATGTCTAGTTTGGTGAGAAAGCATTTTAGATTTAACGATCCCCACGCTACTTCCAGTTCATACGGTTTGTGTATGTCGCCTTTGTAGGTAACTAGCTCTTTGATTTTGTTAATTTCGTCAACTATATTCTTTTCGCTTGCTTCATCGTCTTGAAATGGATTGAATCCTGCAATATCGGCAGCGATGCTACTGAGTGTATCGGCAATGTTTAAGCCGACAATATCAAAGATTCCAGTGGCATCAAAAAGAAGTTTGAAGGTAAAATCGCCTGGTTTGACTTTGACAAATTTTGGCTTTTTACCACTTGAGTTGGCTTCTTGATCTTGGTTGTATTCTACTGTAAATGATTCCTTATATCCTTCCGGATTGATGGTCACAGTAATTGGATCACCTTGTCTAGCACCTTTGTCATCGAGCTTGTAAATAAGCATTTTTTCTAATTCTCCCAGTATAGACATGATTTAGCGTTCTTTTTTGTTTTTGATCATTTTGGAAACTACTGTCAAGATTTCGTTTGAAGTCCAATTGGTACGTTCTTCTTTGACCAATGAAACTTCTTCTTCTTTTTGAGCATTGACATTTACTTTGATACGCAAGTTTTTTATTTCGATTCCCATAATTGTTAGAGTAAGAGTTTAAAATAGTCATACTTTAACTCCAAGGTTTCTATAAGTATGCTTTGCGTTTCTGCGTTGAATTCTCCCAATTCGTATTTGATAGGATAGGCTCCGACCACATTCCACGTTTTGAGTGGAAGATGATTTTCACTGAGCAATACGATGATTAGATTTAAGCGTTTGAATTCGAATTTTTCATACGCATCTTCACACCATTTTGCTACGGATGATGGAACACTTTTGAGTCCTCTTTTGAGCGTTAGCGTACTGAATTTTAATCCTTTTGGTATTTCATGAACAAATCTATTTTCTCCACCTTCGGCGTAACTTTCGGTTTCCACCGTCACACTCAAACCTGATACCGACTGAAAACTCATGTCGACCGGATTTGGGAGTAGTCCATTGAAGTAGACTACAAAGTGAAAGCCTGTAACTGGATATTTAAAATTGTCAAAAAGTGCCATAGTTGGATTTATCCTTCGTTGGTAATTTCAATTCGTTCGTGTGCTAAAGTCAATGTTTCAATAGCGACTTCGTTGCTTTCTCCTTTTAAATCTGTTGATTGGATTTTTTTCGGCCACGCGTTTAAGACTTTCCAAACAACTACAGGCGCGTGCTCTTCATCTAATAAACTGATGGTAATATCGCGACGTTCTGCTTTGTTGAGTTTGTTCATCTTCATCCACTCGTAGTATTCATTATCACCTTTAAATACACCTCTTTTTAATACAATGTCAGTGTATTTTACCATGCCAGGCATGTTAATTTTGCTGTATTCTGGACTAGAGCCGTCTCTATATTCAATCATTTCGGTTTCAACATCAAGTCCTGATACTTCTTGAAAACCTATTTTAGTTCCTCCCCATTCTACTTGGAAGTGAAACTTTGGTAATGGATATGACATAGTTTTATGTTTTTAATGTTTATTCTTCTTTTTATGTATACTGATCAATTATGATTCTTGCATTTTGTGTGAGAACTTCAATACAATGAATTCTGCTGGACGTACGACTGCCATTCCAATTTCTACATTCATAATTCCATTCAAAATATCATCTGCAGTCATCGTTTGGTTGAGTCCTACTTTTACATAGAATGCATCATCTGTAGTTGCACCTGCTAAAGCTCCTGCTTTCCATTGATTGGTTAAGAAGTTTTCAATCATAGATCGGATACGTACCCACGTGTTGGCATCATTGGCTTCAAATACAAATTGATCACTCGCTTTTTTCACAGATTCTTCTACCATATTGAAGAAGCGTCTTACAGAAACATAACGCCATTCGTTGTCATTTCCTGCCAAAGTACGTGCGCCCCAAACAATGATTCCTTTTCCTGTAAAGGAGCGAATTGCATTGACTGATTTTCCTGCAGTTGTATCTACATTTAAACCATCTTGAATGTCGTTTGTTACTCTTACCGTTGGCTTTACCACATAGGACAATCCTACATTTGCGGGAGCTTTCCATACGCCACGTGTGCTGTCTACTCTGGCATAAACACCGGCAATTGCTGAACTTGGCGGCAATTCCATTGGTAAGTTGTTAATTGCTGTTTTGATTTTATTATAGGTAGCATTGTCAAGTGTAGCGACTTCTGTAAGTGTTTTTCCGTTTAATGCGCCTAGACTTCCTCCTGCTGCAACTATGTCTCCAATAGCCGTCATAATCGCAGCAATTTTTGAATCAATTTCTCCTGCAATGTCAAGCGCATCTACATTTCCGTTAGCACTTGTTCCAGCAGCATCTGCTTCTGTTTTGTCTGAGGCAGCGCTTAAGCTATCTTTGTCTCCTTCCAAGTTAACAATACCACTACGAACGTGTGAGGTAATGACAGTATCTAAGGCATTGACTGCGGCATTTACTGCACTGATATGAGTAGCATTGGACGAAGCATCGGCAGCATCTCTACCCGCATCTACTAGTTTTTCTGCTTCAGAGATTACATTTTGCAAATGTGCAATAATGGCATTTACAGCACTGAGTACATCTGGCACTAAAGCCAAAGCGGCTGCATCACCAGAAGCACCTGCTACTGCTGCAATGGCTGTTTCCATCGTTGTTTCTAGATCATCTAAGACCGTATTTGAGGTAAATCCTTCTAAGGTATCTTTTGCTGCTTTTGCTTTTGCTTCTGCAATTGGTGCTGGCGATCCGCCTGCCAAATCTGTGTGTGTAGCAGTAATAACTCCTTCATTAATTGAATAGTTAAGAATGGTTTCTAAGTGTGGATAATACGCAGCTCCATATTTTACAAAGTCTTTTCCTAAACTGATTCCCGCACGAAGATTTGCAATGTTTGGATCTGTTGATGTAGAGCCATCGTAACTTAATGTATCAATGATGGTAAATCTATCTTGAAGTTTGTTACATTGTGTGAGTGCATCGTTATACAATCCGTAGAATGTAGTGTTGTCTACAGCATCAATGTTGGTTGCATCGGGAAATAGTAGCAACGTAGGTTCGTCTACTTTGGCTACTTCATCCAAACCTGCTTTTAATGCAGCAGCATCTACAATGCTTGTGACTTGACTTTCGCCATCAGCTAAAGCGCTTCCATAACGCCCCACAGATACAATGTAGCAAGGTCCGCCACCATTGGCAAAGTATAATTGCATAGAATAGTACATTATGAAAGGTTGTTTTGCAGAAGGTTGCGACACCTGAATGGTTCTGTTTCCGTCTACATCATCATGAACATTGACTGCAATGGATGTTTCGGCTCTCGCACCACCAAAGAAACGTTCGTATTCTAGTAATGATGTGATTCGTGTAGGAATGTTGTTTAGATCGCCTGGCAATTTATTAGTTGCTTTTTCTGTGTATCCAATAAATGCAGGTATAGCCGTTTCAACTTGTGCTACGGAAGGCGGAAATTTTACAATCTCCTCTACGTAAACTCCTGGTGTTTTTAATGTACTAGGCATAATATATATGATTTAAAGTTTTGTTAGTATTTGATTAATTTTTGTGTGTACTACTACAATGAGTAGTTATATATCTGGTTTATTATTGGTTATTTATGGGTTTAGATTGACTTCAAATGTTAATGAAACTGGTGTTGTGATGTTTGCATTTGTCACATTGAGTTGTAATATGGCATCTGGCTGTGTCCGTTCGTTTATAGTACTTACTGTGGTTACAGTTCCATCCAAATCACCCGCATTGTATATGACAAAATCGCGCAACGCGAGATTATTCCAATCTGTATTGTTTTTGTATTGTGTATTCGCCACAGCATAAAATTCTAGATCAATGTTGATAATCTCAGGCAACCAATCTGAAAATACAGGATCTGGTGTTGCAGATGCATAGCCCACAATGCGTTGGTCTGTTACGTCTTCGTCACCAATTTTGATGACCTCATCTATTGTTTGTGCTACAAATTCTTCTCGTTTTTTGTAGAGAAGCACAAATCCATCTGGAATCATTTTGACCACTAGTTTGTGTTTTTGTATGAGCGCTTTGGAGGCATTACTTGGATAAATTTGTACATAGTCTTGCACTTGCAACTCATTTTCATGATTGAGTTTTACCGTGGTAAGTGGTGTGTATATGTAACTAAATCTACTCATAGTGTTTGTGTTCTCCTCCGATTGTTGTAATTACTGATGCTAGTTTTTCAATGTCTCTTTCAAGCGCAGATACTCTGGCTTTGTAGAGGACACTTGGTATTTGTTTTCCTCCTAACATTCCCCAAATATTATTGAGTTGTTCAAAACTTGGCGAACATAATTCCATATTGAGTTCTATGTCGTCTTCATCGGATGTAAAAGCAAATTTTCTTTGGTGCTGAAAAAATTTGATGGTCCTGTATATGACGGCTATGGCTTTGTCATATTGTAATGTACAGGAAAACATGAGGTAGTAATTGAGGTGAATTTTAGGAAAGCGTTTGTCTATTTTAAAGGCACCGCCACTTTCGACTAATTTTTTGTTTGGGAAATTTTTCAGGGTACTTTCTTCTTCTATTCGTACGATGGTGACTAGTAAAGTGTCGCCTTCAATATCGCTGTCATCTGATTGGATATCGCCAACGTTTTGCGCACCTAGCTTTACCGTTATTCCCGCTAAGGTGTTAATGTAGGTAACGAGTCCGTCCGCACTCAGTTTGTCTACGAATTTATTGATCATGGTTCCCTAATTGATTACGAAACAAATCTATATATCGTATTGACGACTTGGTAGAGTCAATTCGCTAATTTGACACAGGAAAAACACGGTTTTTATTTTGGGTGAAAAAACTTTATAGAAACGGGGAAAACACGGTTTTGGATTTTAGGTTTTAGGAAATTGTTTTTTCTTTAGAAACTTACTAATGCTGTATAATAGGATTGAATACCTAGTAGTATTTATGTAACTATCTAAAACAAAAAAATCCCTTCGTTAGAAGAGATTTTCACAGGTTATAAAAATATGTTTTTAAGCTTTTTTTATCTCTTTTTGAATAACCTCCCACAGTGCTTCTGTCACGTTTTCAGGTGTTTCGTCGCCATTTACTTTTACGATGTGTTCTTTGTGTTGTAGTTTTTCAAACGCACGTTCGTATTGTGATTGCACAGCTTTGAGATTGTCTAATGTTTCATAGATTTCTACAGTTTCTCTGTTCGCGTTGATGCGTTTCATAGCAACTTCGGGAGAGACATCGACAAAGATATTTACCGTAGGTTTTAGAATGTTGGCTGCCATTTGATTGGAAGTGATAACCCAATCCATATCAACATGAGCGCCGTGATACGCGTATGATGAAAAGTAATACCGATCCGTGATGACAATGTAACCGTCTGCAAGTTTTTTAAGAATTCCGTGGGTTTCATCTAGCAAGTGATCCAATCGATCGGCAGCAAATAAGGCTGCAATTACTTCTTGACTTGCTTTTTCTTTTCCACCTAGAATACTGCGAATCATTTTTCCAATGCGCATGTCTGTAGGTTCAAAGGTTAGATAGACTTTGTGACCTGCTGCTTCTAAGCGTTTGGCAATGTTTTTGGCTTGTGTACTTTTTCCACTTCCATCAATGCCTTCTATGGCAATGAATATATTGTTTTGCATGAAATTTGGATTGTGCCGTCAAAAGTAAAGATAATATTGTTGATTAGGGAACGTAGCGCTACTTATCTCAAGAAATCTTCTTTTTAAAAATCTGGCGAAAGCTCAATTAATTTTTTCTGAATTCCATAAATGACCAATCCGGCTACATTTTTTGACTCTGTTTTGAGTAAAAGGTTATTTCTATGTCCTTCAACCGTCCGTGGACTGATAAATAGTTTGTCAGCAATTTCGTTGGTTGTGTATTGATTACAGATCAATTCGAGGATTTCTTTTTCGCGTTTGGTGAGCAGATTGTTGTCTAAATCACTTTTGATGCGTTTGCTTTTGGCAGATAAGAGATTTTCGTGGATAATTTTTAGTACGCGCTCATCGTAATAGAAACCTTTGTCATACACTTCATTGATGGTATGTACAACAATTTTTGGGGATGTATTTTTAAGTAAATAGGAGGACGCTCCAACATCTATCATGTTTGTAATAAACGATTTACCATCATAACTTGTGACGGCAATGACTTTGATTTCGGGATGTTCTTTTTGTAGAATTTTGGTACTTTCCACACCGTTGAGTAAGGGCATTTTTAAGTCCATTAAAATAACATCTGGTTTTTCAGGTGCTACTTTTAACTTTTCAATTAAGTCGGAGCCATTTTCTGCTTCAAAAATGATTTCAAAGTTTTTTACGCGTGTAAGGATGAATGACATGCCTGCTCTAAACAATGCCTCATCATCTGCGATGGCTATTTTAATAATTGGTGTGTCCATAGTGTTGAGTTTATATGGTGATTTCGACTTCTACGCCTTTTTGTTTTTCGCTATGATAGCTGATGTGTCCTTGCAATAGGGAAACTCTACTTTCAATGTTTCGCAGCCCCAATCCTTTTTGGATACCAATTTTTTTTGTATCAAAGCCCAATCCGTCGTCTTTATAGTGTAAAAATAAGTTTTCTTCTTTAGGATTAAAATTTAATTCGATTCCTTTTGCTTTTCCATGACGCATAGAATTGTTCATAAGTTCCTGCACAATACGAAATACATGAAGTTCATTGTCTTTGGAGAGTCTGCCAGTTTTGTAATCTATTTTTGAGGAAACTTGTACTTTTTTACTGTTGCTAAATTCATCACACAATTCTTCCAAAGCGGCGCCCAATCCAAACTTTTCAAGAATTGGTGGTAATAGATTGTGTGCTATTTTTCGTGAACTTTCAATCGTTTTATTGGTCACTTTTAGCATGTGATCAATGATTTCGGTTGTTTCTTGTTCGGATACGGTTTCTTCTTCTAGCAAAAAATTAGCACTTAGCGCTACTACATTGAGTTTGGCACTAATAGCATCGTGTAGGTCTTGTGCAATACGATTGCGCTCTGCTTCTTGTGCTACAATCGTTGCTTTTAGCATTTCTTTTTGGTGATTTAATTCTAAGGTTTTCTTTTCTAATTCTTTTTGAATAATTTTTTTTCGGGATAGATAGAAGAATAGAATTAGGGTTAATGCCATGATTAGCATCAATATTGCACCCAAAATAACAATGGTTATAATTCTATTATCACCATTAAACAACTCACCCATTCGTATTTTTATATTTAAAATTACACTCTGAATACAAGAAAATCAAAAAGGAAA
>JBCCLS010000035.1:0-12300 GCA_039026835.1 Bacteroidota bacterium
TGCCACGACTGTATGCCCAAGGCTCTGACACAAGGATGATGATCATGCGGCCTTCCGGACGACAATTGGACGAAATGCGGTCAAACAATGATATTAATAAAAATTTGTTAATCAAACTTCGTTTATGGAAGCAAAAGTACAGGACTTTTTAAACTTGGTAAAGCAGACAAACGGACACGAACCTGAATTTTTACAAGCAGTTCAGGAGGTTGCCGAAGCTGTAATCCCTTATATTGAAGGCAAAGAAAAATATAACGGGACAAAAATACTTGAGAGAATGGTTGAACCTGAGCGTGTTATCATGTTTAGAGTGCAATGGGTCGATGATAAAGGAGAAATTCAAGTGAATCGCGGATACAGAGTGCAAATGAACTCTGCTATCGGACCATACAAAGGTGGATTGCGTTTCCACCCAAGTGTAAACTTAAGTATTCTTAAATTCTTGGCATTCGAACAAGTATTTAAAAACAGCTTAACAACGCTTCCAATGGGCGGTGGAAAAGGTGGATCAGATTTTAATCCTAAAGGAAAGTCTGATGTAGAAATCATGCGTTTCTGTCAAGCATTTATGTCTGAGTTATTTAGACATATTGGCCCAGATACAGACGTTCCTGCCGGAGATATTGGAGTTGGTGGACGCGAAATCGGGTACATGTTTGGAATGTATAAGAAGTTGAGAAACGAATTTACAGGCGTACTTACTGGAAAAGGAAGAACTTGGGGAGGATCGCTCATTCGCCCTGAAGCAACAGGATACGGAAATGTGTACTTTGCACAAAGCATGCTAGGAACTCAAGGAAAATCTTTTGAAGGAAAAACAGTAACAGTTTCTGGTTCTGGTAACGTAGCGCAATATGCTCTGGAAAAAGCAACACAATTTGGTGCTAAAGTGGTTACAATGTCTGATTCTTCAGGATATATCCACGATGCTGATGGGATTGATGCTGAGAAATTAGCGTTTATCAAAGAATTGAAAAATGTAAAACGTGGCAGAATTTACGAATATGTAGATCAATATCCATCTGCAACATTTCATGAAAAACAACGTCCTTGGCATGTTGCCTGTGATGTAGCATTGCCATGTGCCACACAAAACGAGTTAAATGGTAAAGAAGCGCAAGCATTAATTGATAATGGATGTATTTGTGTGAGTGAAGGTGCAAATATGCCTTCTACTCCAGAAGCGATTGAGATATTTTTAAACAATAAAATACTATTTGCGCCAGGAAAAGCATCTAATGCAGGTGGTGTGGCAACTTCTGGATTGGAAATGACGCAGAATTCTTTGCGTTATAGCTGGACAAGCGAAGAAGTAGATAGCAAACTACAGCAAATTATGGCCGACATTCATGCAGCTTGTGAAGCGTATGGAAAAGATGAAGACGGATTCATCGATTACGTGAAAGGAGCTAACATTGCTGGTTTTGTAAAAGTAGCAGATGCAATGATTGCGCAAGGAGTCATCTAAAAAATCATCAAAAAATATATAGAAAAGCTTCCTGCTAATAGTGTAGGAAGCTTTTTTTATGACATTAATATATGATAAGCAATTCATTTACGTTATTATTAAATATATTTGGTGAAATATTCTAAAAATCTATGTGGGCTTCCTTAAAATCAGCACATGATACCAGAAAAAAGCCAACGCAATCAAACAGCATTAAAATAAAAAACGGATGAGGAAAATTTTGTATGTGTTACTGCTTATATCCTATGTTTCAGTACATGGACAAGCAAACAATTCTTGGTTAGGTCACTATTCATACAATAAGGTGATCAACATATCGCAAAGTTCAGATAAAATTTATGGTGCTTCCGAAAACTCGTTCTTTACGTACGACTTACAATCAAACGAAATTGCTAAGTTTTCTACAGTAAATGGACTTTCGGGTGAAGAAATAAGCACTGCTTTTTACAGTACCTCCGTTGACAAATACGTGCTTGGGTATACCAATGGACTCATAGAAGTATTTGATCCTTTCACAGAAGAAATTAACAAAGTGGTTGATATTGTAGACAAACCAACCATTCCACCAAACTTTAAACGCATCAATCACATTTTAGAGCTAAACAACATTTTATACTTAGCAACCAATTTTGGTATTTCTCTATATGATATCAATGCCTTAGAATTTGGAGATACTTACTTTATTGGTCCCAATGGAAGTCAAATAGAAGTGCGTCAAACAACCATTGCGGGCGAATTTATATATGCAGCAACCAATGCAGGAATATACAGAGCCGTAGTAGCAAACGATAACTTAATTGATTTTGAAGAGTGGGAACTTGTAACAGGTTCTAACTGGGACGGAATTGTTGCCTTTGGAGAAGATTTATATGCGGTCAATGCAAACAGAAGACTTTACAAATATAACGGCACTACTTTTGTCATTCAATTACAAATTCCTGTATACGGAACGCGTATAGAAGATATGAAAGTATCAGAAGGCTTTATGATCATTACACACAACGGAGAAGTACGTGTGTATGACGATCAAATTAATGAGTTGCTGAGTGTAGATAGTTTTGAAGACTATCCAGATTTAGAATTCAATGCAGCATCACTCATCAATGGTTCCTTGTATATAGGAACTGATAAAGAAGGGATTTTGCAAACTCCATTTCCTTCACTAATGACGGTCACTCAAATACTGCCTGATGGACCACTATTAAACAACACCTTCTCTATTACGGCAGTTCCCAACGAATTGTGGGTTGTGTATGGAGATTATACTGCGGGATACAATCCGTATCCGTTAGACAATCGCGGTGTAAGTCATTTGCAAGACATGGCGTGGACAAATATTCCTTATGATCCTAATTTTGATGCCAAAAGTATTGTGCATGCTACCGTAAATCCATCCAACAGAAACGAAGTGTTTCTAAGTTCTTTCTTCTCAGGAATTATGCGTGTTGAGGACAATGTTCCTGTTGAAATTTTAAATACAACCAACAGTGGATTGGAATCATTAGACATTGGTGTGCCAACCTATATTGACATTCGAATTGGTGAAACCAAGTTTGATGCCAATGGCGATCTTTGGGTGTTGAACTCTAAAATTGAAAACGGAATCAAAGTATTGCGCAGCGGTGGACAATGGGATTCATATTCGGTTACAGAAGTTATTAATGACTTTTTTAATGGTGAAAATGGACTCTCCAAAGTTGAAATTAGTGATGGTGGTATAAAATTTATTGCTACACAAAATAACGGTGTAATGGCTTTTGATGAAACACGAAGTCAGGGCTCTCGTTTTGTAACACTCAATGAAGGTGAATCAGGAAACTTACCGACTACAGATGTGCGTGCACTGCGCATAGACAATTCAGGAAATCTGTGGATTGGAACCGTTAAAGGAATTCGTGTGTATTTTGGAGCAGATGGGATATTTGATGATGGCAATCCGCAATCCAATGATATCATTATTGTAGATGATGACGGCGTACCAAAAGAATTACTTTTTGAACAAACAGTGACAGATATAGAAGTAGACGGCTCTAACAACAAATGGATTGCAACTTCTGCTTCAGGTGTATTTTATATGTCGCCTGATGCTACAGAAACCATTGCACATTTTACCAAAGACAATTCGCCTTTACCAACAAATACAGTCAATAATATTGAAATTGACGATGAAACTGGGCGTGTATATATTGCGACCACCAAAGGGTTGTTATCGTTTCAAGGAACTGCAACTGGACCTAAAGAAAATTTGGACAATGTATACGCATATCCAAATCCTGTACGACCAGGATTCAGTGGAAATCTCACACTTACGGGATTAATAGACAATGCCAACGTAAAAATTACCGATATTGAAGGAAACTTGGTATTTGAAGCCACTACTGAAGGTGGAACATTGCTGTGGGATTTAACAGCGTTTGGCAGACACAAAGTAGCTTCTGGAGTATATCTCATTTTAATTGCTAGTGAAGATGGTTCAGAAACGAAAGTTACCAAGGTTATGGTTGTTCGTTAAATGCTAGTCACTACCAAAGCTATTGTCATTTCTACCATAAAATATGGAGATTCAAGTGTCATTGCCAAATGTTTTACCGCTTCTGACGGAATCAAAAGTTACTTACTTCGAGGTATCTTAAAGTCGAAAAAGGGCAAACTGAAAATTGCCTATTTTCAACCATTAATGCA
Source organism: Bacteroidota bacterium (assembly GCA_039026835.1). Classification (GTDB taxonomy): domain Bacteria; phylum Bacteroidota; class Bacteroidia; order Flavobacteriales; family Flavobacteriaceae; genus Kordia. The sequence continues at coordinate 4,151 of JBCCLS010000035.1, forward strand.
GCTCGAAATTGTAGCAAATCATAAAAACAAAGGCAGTTTAGAATACATAAAAGAAGTAAAAACAGTACATCCATACACATCAATTCACACACAAGTTACCAAAAGTGCCATTGCACTATTCTTATCAGAAATATTAAACTATTCCATTCAAGAAGAAGAAAAAAACGAAGCCTTGTTTCAATTTATAGAAAATGCGCTACAGTGGCTTGATGTGCAGGACCAAATTGCCAATTTTCATTTGGTATTTTTGATGAATTTAACCAAGTACTTTGGATTCTTTCCAGAAACTCAAAATATTCACAAAAATTGCTTTGACCTTCAAGAAGGGCAATTCTTTGATAACACTACGCTCAACGAATGTATTACAGGCGAAAATTTAACATGTTTCAAACAGCTATTAGGCATAAAATTTGATGCGCAAAATACCATAATGTTGTCTTCGCAAAGAAGAAATGAAATCCTAGCAATATTCATTCAATATTTTAAATTACATTTGCAGGGTTTTAGGCAACCAAAATCAATGGAAGTGTTACATGAAGTATTCAAATAAAATAAAAGGTTTTGCCGGTATCGTCGCTTTTATTTTTTCGCAAGTTCTTTTTGGTCAAGAAATCCAGGTAAAAGACATTGTAAGCAATAGAAACATTTCTAGTGTCAATGTATATAATGCAGATCAATCAAAAGGTGGTATTACAAACGCCCGTGGTAAGATTGATATTTCTCAATTTTCTGAGGGTGAAAAAATTACCTTTCAGCACATCACATATTCACCTGTAGTTTTTACAAAACAACAAATTCTTCAAAATCAAAATATTGTTTACTTAGTAAAACGAACAGCCGAATTATCCAAAATTGTAATTTCGGTTTCCAAGTGGCAACAAAGCAAAAAAGAAATTCCCAAAAAAGTAGTAAGCATCAATAGTAAGGAGATTGCATTCACTATGCCACAGACGGCAGCAGACCTATTGGAGCGAAGTGGGAAAGTATTCGTGCAAAAAAGTCAACTAGGAGGCGGAAGTCCAATGATTAGGGGATTTTCTACAAATCGATTGCTACTTTCGGTAGATGGTGTGCGTATGAACAATGCAATTTTCCGTGGCGGAAATGTCCAAAATGTAATTTCTATTGATCCGTTTAACGTCAATAATACAGAAGTCATTTTGGGTCCAGGTTCGGTAATTTATGGAAGTGATGCTATTGGAGGTGTAATGAATTTTTACACCAAAGCTCCCAAACTCACTTGGAATGATGAAATGCTCGTTTCTGGAAACGCCAAATTTCGTTATGCATCGGCAAATGCTGAAAAAACAGGACATTTCGACATCAATATTGGACTAAAAAAATGGGCGTTCTTGACAAGCGTAACATATAGTGATTTTGACGATTTACAAATGGGAAGTCGCGGTGGAAGCGATGAATATTTACGACCAGAATTTGTATCTGTCATCAACGGACAAGATGCTGTCATTAACAATGCCAATCCAGAAAATCAACGATTTACAGGATACAACCAAACCAATGTCGCACAACGTATCAAACTAGTCACAGATGACATTTGGGAATTTGATCTGGGCTTGCATTACTCTACAACATCAAACTTTCCAAGATATGATCGTTTGATTGAATATCGTGATGAAACCTTGCGATATGGAGAATGGTTTTATGGACCACAACGATGGTTTATGGCAAACTTGCAAACCCAGAAAAAAGGAAACAATACTTACTACGACAATGTAAAATTTACCAATGCATACCAGCGTTTTGAAGAAAGTAGAAACAAGCGTGACTTCCAAGATCCGATATTAAATGTTACCGAAGAAAAAGTGGATGCTATTTCTTCCAGTTTAGACTTTGAAAAACGATTCAATCCCAAAATAAAAACATTTTACGGACTCGAATATGTCTACAATAAAGTACATTCAGATGGTTTTGATCGAAATATAGATACCGAAGAAATTACAGATGCTCCTTCACGTTACCCTGATGGTGCTACTTGGCAATCCATGGCAGCGTATGCAAGTTTGGAGTACAAGCCACACCCAAAGTTTATTCTACAATCAGGTTTGCGCTACAATCATATTCTTATTGATACAGATTTTGATACTACATTTTTTCCGTTTCCTTTCACAGAAGCAAAGACAAACACAGGCGCATTTACAGGAAGCATCGGATTCAGTTGGCTTCCAGAGACATGGCAAATTACCGCCAATCTTGGTACGGCATTCCGAGCACCAAACATTGATGATATAGGAAAAGTATTTGACTCAGAACCAGGTTCTGTCATTGTTCCCAATCCAAACCTAACGCCTGAACATGCCTACAGTGCGGAATTTGGTGTATATAAAAGAATAGGAAATAATTTTGATTTCAACTTCACAGCATTCTACAACTTATTAGACAATGCATTAATTCGAAATGACTTCAATCTAAATGGTGAAACAGAAATAATTTATAATGGTGAACTCAGCAATGTGCAAGCCATTCAAAATGCGTCAAAAGTATACAGTTATGGTTTTGAATTTGGTTTTTCAGCAAAATTTGACAAAAGAACTAAAATCACAGCCGATTTAACCATTCCGAGAGGCGAAGAAGAACAAGCAGATGGCACAAAAGTTCCTTTGCGACATGTATCGCCTATTTTTGGAAATGTTCATTTTATCTATAAAAACGAACGATTAAAATTTGATCTTTTTACCAACTTTAACGGTTCTGTTACGCACGAAAATCTGGCGCCATCCGAGAGAAATAAGGCATTTCTGTATGCAACTGACGAAAATGGAAATCCGTTTTCGCCATCATGGCTTACAATCAATGCAAAATCGAACTTCGAAATTAATGAAAAGGTCAATTTAACAGCCGCTATCGAAAACATTACTGATCAACGTTATAGAGTATATTCTTCTGGAATTTCTGCACCAGGTAGGAATTTAATTTTAAGCTTAAATTATAATTTTTAGCTCTTAAAAAGTAAGATTTTTATTTCATAAAATAAGTAAGATGGAAATTTAACGATATTTATATCGACTAATTCATAGTTTTCATCTAAATTAAGGGATTGAATCTACCATGAAATTATAAAAAAAGTTAACATTGAAAAAAATTACCTTGCCTTAAAAGCTTTGATTATGAAAAAAACCTACTCATTTTTAGCTTTATTAATGAGCTTTACCTTTATGAGTGCACAATACTGTGTGCCTCCTTCAGGATTTACTGCACCTGATGCTTCAGCAGAATTTATTAATAGGGTCGAATTAAACACCATGAATAACATACAAGGAAGTACAGCACCTTCCTCAGGTTATACAGATTTTACTTCTTCCGTAACACCAACCGATTTGGAAGTAGGAACCACCTACACCATAAGCATTGCAAAAACATCACCGTTCTTTGAGGCGGTAGCTGTTTGGATTGATTACAATCAAGATACCACCTTTGATGCTAGCGAACGTGTATTTTTCGATTCGCCTAATATCACTCCTACTGTATCAGGAAGCTTTACCATTCCGCTTACAGCAACTACTGGGAATACGCGAATGCGTGTGCAAATGAAAGGAGATGGTGCAATTGTCTTAAATGCCTGTGAATCGTTCAATTTTGGAGAAGTAGAAGACTATACAGTTAATATTGTAAACTTATCACTACCGCCAGACATCACGGTTTCAGGTAACTTACTCGAAATAACAGATGGTTCTGTCAACATTCCTTCCACAGCAGATCATACCGATTTTGGCAGTGTGGTCCTTTCGGGAGGATTTTTAGAAAGAACATTTACCATAGACAATTCAGGGACCACCACCAACTTAACGCTCACAGGAACAACACCAGTTAGCTTTGGTGTGGGAACCAGTAGTGATTTTACCATAGTATCACAACCCGCTGATTTAGTATTATCTGCGGGAGAATCAACCACATTTACCATACGGTATGAACCGACTGTGGCGGGTGCGGCGACTGGTGAAATTATAATTGCAAATGACGATCCCGACATATTAGAACAATCGTTTACATTCAATATTGCGGGTGACGGAGTAGTTCCGATACCAAGTCCAGGAAACATCTCGTCCGACTTACAATTGTGGATGAAAGCCAATGTAGGAACCTCGGTAACGGGAACTGATGTAAATAGTTGGACAGATCAATCCCCAAATGGATTTACAGCAACCTCAAGTGGTGGCTCAGATGCACAATTGGTGACAAACGGAATGAATTTTAATCCAGTATTACGCTTTGCAGGAAGTGAATTCTTAAGTTTAGGAAGTCCTGCTGCGTTAAATCTGCAGCCGCTTACAGATGAAATGACCATTATCACAGTGATGCAAACAAGTTCATCAGGAACAATAGTTTCAAAAGCTGACAATGATAATAGAAACTATCAAGTGTGGGTTGATGGAACAGACAGAGTACTACATCATACATTAGGAAGAAATATAGCAGATGCGCCAAATACATCAACACGATTAGGAACAATTTATGCACTAGATGAGCCTAAAATTACAGGTGGCGTTATTGCAAATACAGGCGTAAGCACAACTCGACTATCACCATATATGAATGGAGTGTTAGATCCTGCGGCTACCAATGAAGGAATCTCCAACGGTACTGTTGCCGCAGATGTACTCATTGGTGCTAGAAGAGCAAGTATCAATACAGGTTCAGGCGAACTATTTACAGGTGATGTAGCAGAAGTTGTCATTTATGATCGCGATTTAACTACTACTGAAATACAAAGAGTAGAATCTTATTTAGCATTAAAATATGGAATCACTTTAGGATCTAACGAATTTTTCTGGACTACAGGACCCGGAACTTCTGCATTTGGATATGCTGGAACCAGTGGCGATTATGTAGATTCCAACGGAACAGTCATTTGGGACGGTAGTGCAAATGCAGGATACGGTTACAATGTTTTTGGAGTTCTCAGAGATGACAATTCACAATTTGAACAAACCCAATCAAGTAGTGCCAGTAGAGGTCCAGCAGATGTACTGACCGTGACGAAAGAGTCAGGTTCATTTGCCTCAAATTTGACCTATTTAATTATTGGAAATAATGGACTAGGAGAAAGTATTCAAATGTCAACATTGCCTTTGCGTACAAGTAGAATGTTAAACAAAATATGGCATGTGCATGAAAGTGCAACTGACATCGGCACTGTAGAGTTAGTATTTGATTTAAGCAGTAGTGGTATTGCAAATCTTGATGATTTGGAATTATACATTGCAGACTCTGATACATTTGCAGCATTCGAAAACTATCAAGGAACCAATGTTGGAGGAGTGATAACTTTTACTGGAGTCAATCTGGAAGATGGACAATTTTTTACATTGGCAGATCCAGAGACTGTTACTGGAAACAGTGCTTTATTCTTTGATGGTGTAGATGATTTTGCGGAAGATAAATTCCCATCCACTGTTGGGTTGACTGACTATACTGTAATGGGATGGATTCGAAACCCAGGACAACCTGTTACCCTTTCAATTCAGGAAATATTAGGGGTCAGCGGTCAATACAGATTCTATTTAAGTGGTGGACTTTTGGCCATCCAAGAAGGTTTTACAGGAGGAACGCCTAGAGCAGGAAGTGGTTCTATAACCGATTGGGTACACTTTGCCATTGTAGTTGATACAGGGACAAATTTAGCTACGTTTTATCTAAACGGATTCGATATTGGTGCAGGAGGAATTGACCCAATTGCTTCCAATACCAATCCATTCCGAATAGGTTCATTCAATGACATCAACTTCTTTACAGGATTTGTGGATGAAGTAAGAGTCTTTGATGTAGCACTAACTGAAGATCAACTCAGGGAAATGGTGCATCAAGAGATTGAGCAAAACGGAAGTAATATTCGCGGATCCGTCATTCCAAAAGACATAGAAGATTTTACCACAGGCGATAACGTTGCTTGGTCTTCGTTAATTAGATATTACGATATGTCTTCTATCACAGGAAATCGCATTCAAGATGTAACTGGAAATACCAGTACGCTTTATATAAAAAATATTGCGAGTACAGTTCCACAGACAGCTCCAATGCCATATGTAAGTATTGCAGATGGAAACTGGACAGACGACGCAACGTGGGAGTTTGGAACTGTTTGGGATACACCTTCTGCAAATAGTATCAATTGGTCTATTGTGCAAATACGAAATAATGTAACCGCAAGTGCTGATTATTCAACATTAGGACTCACTGTAGATGCAGGCGCTACCTTAACGTTTACAGGAACCAATCCTGTAGTAACCAATACTTCGCCTTTTGCGGTGACGAATGGAACAGGGTTCGAACTTATAAATACATGGTATACGGAACTAGATGGAGTTATTGATTTACAAGGAGAAAGCCAATTCCGTCAAACTTTTCGAAGTGATTTAGCGGTTAGTAGTGCTGGTTACGTAGAAAGAGATCAACAGGGAACAGCCAATACTTACACATATAATTATTGGTCGTCTCCAGTAAGTGCTATCAATACGTCGGCAAATAATCAAGACTTTACACTCGGTGCAGTACTATTTGATGGAACAACTCCAAGTGCACCAGGAGCCATTACTTGGACTTCTGCTGATGACGGAGCCACCTCACCACTAACAGTAAGTACAGAATGGATTTTTAAGTATGTAAATGGCGCTGATGAAGACTACAGTGCTTGGCAATTTGCTAGAAACACAGGAAACATCTCGCCAGGAGAAGGATACACGATGAAAGGTGTTTCTACAACTTTAGATGAATTGGAAGAACAAAACTATGTATTTAGAGGAAAACCAAACAATGGTGTCATTACAGTAGGACCGTTGGATGATGAAAACCTATACTTGGTAGGAAATCCTTACTTATCTGCCTTAGATGCAGACGAATTTATTAATGATAATATTGCGAACGACGCGACTTCGGGAACTATATTTTTCTGGGAACACTGGGGCGGAGGAACGCACAACTTACTCGATTATCAAGGAGGATATGCCACCTACACATTAAGTGGGGGAACACCAGCATTATCCCATCCATCGGTGAGTCAAACAGGCTCGGGAACAAAAACACCAAGACAATTTATTCCTGTAGGACAAGGTTTCTTTGTTCAAGGAGATTCCAATTCAGCGAATGGACTAACAACCACTGTTGAATTCAATAATACACAGCGTGGAACTCTTGGTGGCGTGGTTATTGAAAACCCAAGCTCCACACAATCAATTTTTACAAGACCAATTAATAATGATCCTGGAGTGTTTGAAAATCCTGAAAATGCAACTACAACAGATGGAGAGTCGTTTACTACTGAATTTGATGAGGAACCTCCTCAAGCTCAGATACGTACCGATACTAGAAAAAAGATTCGTTTAGGTTACAAAAATCCTGAAGGATTCCATCGTCAAATTCTATTGACATTTGATCGACGCACTACCGATGGTTTTGATTTAGGATATGAAGGAAAATCTATTGGAGTTACCGAAAATGATATGTATTGGGCACTGGAAAGTGATAAATATGTGATTCAAGCAGTACCAGATTTACAAGTAGATAGAACTGTAGCTATTGGTTTTAGTGCTGATGCTATTGGTGGTGGACTCATTAAACTAGACCAACTTGAAAATATTGGAGACGATGTTGGTATTTATATCAAAGACAATTACACAGGTGCAACACATGATTTACGACAAGGAGATTTCCAAGTAAATCTTCAACCTGTAGAAACCAATGATAAATACGCATTAGTATTCCAGCCAGAAAGTGCACTGAGTGTCAACAATACGATCTTAGAAGAAGGAATTATCATATATAATGATACACAAACCAAAGAAGTAGTCATTACCAACAATACCGACTTCCAGTTAGAAAGTATTGAAATGCATACTATTTTGGGACAACAAATAATTGCTACTACAGAAGGCATTGAGGAAAAAACAATTCGAATTCCTATGAATGATGCTGCAAGTGGTATATACGTTTTGAGTATTTATTCTGAAGGAGGAAAAATTAGTAAAAAGCTAGTCATTCCATAACAAAGAATCATACAACATACAAAAGACCACTTGAATGCCAAGTGGTCTTTTTTTTATATAAAATTTACTATCGAGAAATCTATAAAATAAACCTAAAAATTGCATGCACAATGCATCTTGCTGAAAAGCTTGGTTTAACACATTACAATTCAA
>JBCCLS010000036.1:0-12286 GCA_039026835.1 Bacteroidota bacterium
CGCCTATCTCATTTTTAAAGAAGCTGCAACGCCTGCAAAAGGCTTCAAAAGTATTCACAAAGAATTTGTAATAGAAAATGGTGCAAAAGGTGTTTCCTATCAATTTGATCGTGATGAAAATTCACTATTACTGATCGAAGTCTCTTTTGATGGAACCAGACCAGATGGTACCAAGCGCAAGGTAATTACCTATGAAGATACGGATGAAATTGATGACACGAAGTTAAACCCATAATATAAACAGTCATGAATGTTTCATATTAATTTACATGTCTAAAAAAATTAAAAAAATAAGTCTATGCTGTACTATCATGTGTGTGTTTTTGATGCATATTCAATGTGAAAAATTGGTTCCTTCTGATCAACATACACATAAAAAAACAATTGATAGCCTCAATACAAAAGCATTTGATTTTATACGAATACATGATTGGACAGCTGTCTATATCACTGCAAAGCTAGCCGATTCATTAGCTCGATTCTATCAGTATAATGAAGGAGTTGCCAAAAGTTTACGTATACAATCCTACTATTGGAATCATCATAAAAAATTGGATAGTGCTTTTTCTGCATTGCAAAAAGCAGAACACCTTGAATTAAAAAACAAGAATAGCAAAGGTTTACGTGCGGTGTACAATACCAAAGCCTTATTATACAAACGAAACGAATTATTTGATGAAGCGTTGGAAGTGTATGCCAAAGCCTTGCAAATTACAGATAGCAGCATTACCACAAAGCGCCGAAGTCAAACCCATACAAACATTGCCAATGTGTATACCAAAAAAGGTGTGTATGATTCGGCAGTATATCATTACCATCAATCTTTATTGCTCAACAAACACGACACTACGAGCACACAAGCCTTGCGTGCCTACAGCAATTTGGGAAATGTGTATAGTTTGTCAGAAGATTATAATTTGGCTGAATTCTATTATAAGAAGGCATTACAGCAGTATGAATCTGATGAAAATGAGCTAGAAATTTCCAAACTCTACAACAATTTGGGTGCGTTATTTTATGAGAAAGGAAATGATCAACTTTCCTTGGATTATTTCAAAAAAAGTATTCAACTCAAAGAAAAGCTACAAGATTCTTCACGATTAGTGGAGAGTTATATCAATATCGCTGAATTAATCTCTGAACGTGATCATACACGTGCGTTTCAATATTTAGACAGCGCTTCACTCTATACAACTCAAGATACTCAAACCTCTTTATTAGCTAAAATTCATCTGTCTAAAGCTTCAATGTATCAGGCACAGCAAAACAATCGCTTGGCAAAGCAAGAATTAGAAAAAGCCTTAGCACTTTCAAAAGATCAGGAAAAGCTAACATTTGAGCGGTATTTGATGAAAATGCAAGCAGAAATTGCTGTTAAAGAAGGAAACTATCAAGAAGCGTATCAGTACAGAATTGCGTATGAAAAACTAAATGATTCTATTTTTAATGAAGAAAAACTGTGGGACATTGCCGCCATACAGCGCGCTTCGCAAGCACAGGCTAAAAAAGCAGAAGTTACGTTGTTAGAAAAAGATAGAGCGTTGGCAGAAGAAATTGCCCTGCGAAAACAGCAAGAAAACGAAAAACTTTATGCTTTTTTAGTCGCTTTGGGCGTAATTTTTTGTTTGGTATCAGTCATAGCATTTTACTTTTATAAGTTGAAAAAAACTACGAGTCAACTCGCACAACAACAAGAATTATTACTCAAAGAACGCATACAGAATCTGGTGAACAATCAGGAAATTGAGATCATTAATGCCAGTTTGGAAGCTCGTGAAAAGGAGAAAGCATCCATCTCAAAAGAATTGCACAACAATATCGGAAGTTTGCTCACTTCGATGAATTTTCATTTTCAAGCGTTTGATGAGAAGCTGTTAGCAGCACATCAAGGCACCAAGCAATTGTATGACAAAACCTTGCATATTATTCAAACCATTACACAAGAAATTAGAAGCATTTCGCATCGATTTGATCAAGATCCAATACCTGAATTTGACTTAAAAACAGCAATTGCTAATTTTTCTGAAAAAGTAACCAATGCACAACTTGCGGTACAAACATCAATTCACGGATTGGAACAGTTTCAGAACTCACAGATTAGTATTTTTATTTTTAGAATCTTACAGGAATTGGTCAACAATACTATGAAGCACGCGAATGCGACGACACTTACCATTTACATCACTAAAAACACAAATAGCATCAATATTATGGTGGAAGATGATGGAATAGGATTTGACGAAAACCAAATAACAAGCGGCATTGGACTCAAAAATCTCCACAGACAAGTACAACTCATGAATGGCAGTTGCGATATTGATTCTCACTTTGCTAGTGGTACTACTGTAAACATAAACATACCGATATGAAAAAACTACAACTTTTACTATGCGATGACCACAATTTGGTCTCAGAAGGAATTGCCGTTATGTTACAAAGCGAACAGCAGTATGACATTCATATTGTATCTTCTGGAAAGCAGGCGGTTCAATATATAAAACAGCATACTATAGATGTTTTGATTTTAGATATTTCCATGCCAGAAATGAGTGGTTTGGACGTATTGGATGCTTTGAAAGTTGACAATACTATACCAAACGTTTTAATACTCACCATGCATGAACAAGTTAGCTACATCAAAGATGCTATTGCTAAAGGTGCCAAAGGATATGTGTTGAAAACTACCAGCAAAAACATGCTGATAGAAGCCATTCAAAAAGTCGCCAAGGGAGAAAACTTCTACGATCCACGATTGACCACTATTTTACTAAACGATTCGCAAAAAACAGTGCAGCAAAAGGAGATTGAGCAAGTAAAACTCACGCCGAGAGAAATTGATATTTTAAAACTCATCGCACAGAATAAAAAGACCAAGGAAATTGCGGATATTTTGTTTATTTCTGTGAATACGGTGCAGTCGCATAAGAAAAACTTGTATAGCAAGTTGAATATCCATTCGGTATCGGAGTTGGTGGCGTATGCATTTCGGTGTGGATTTGTGGAGGTTTGATCAATAAATCCAACGCTCACAAACTAATTCCTAAATAACAATAAAAAACTAAATTACAGTAATTTGTACTTTATTTTCTAAGTAAGCATAATTTCTATTTGAACAAAACTTTTATAGAAATCTCGTTAATAACACATACACTACTTATTTTTATTAAGTATGTGTGGTAGTTTCTACCCAAAAAAACAGACAAATTCCGTATACTTGTGAAAATAACTTCCTTTACATTGCATTTTTATCATTCTTTATGAAAAAAATAATACTTTCTCTAGTCGCTGTATTGATTTCACAAATATGTTTCAGTCAAGTAGGATTTGAAGACGTTGAAATAACAAATTTTCCTGAAAATTTAACGAACTATACAATCGTAGATATAAATAACGATGGTCATAATGACATTGTTACATTTGGTTTTAGCTCAATTGACTGGTTTGAAAATACAGGTATTAATGGTGGTTTTTTAAGAAGCAAGAATATCACAGAAGAAGTTCAATTTGTCCAGTCTATTGTTACAATTGATGTGGATGCAGATGGCGATGTGGATATTATTTCTGCATCTGTTTCAGATGATAAAATTGCACTCTATGTAAATGATGGTTCAGGAAATTTTGGACCGCAGCAACTCATTGCAACTTCCATAACGGTCGTAGGAGCTATTCAATCAGAAGATATGGATCAAGATGGAGACCTTGATGTAGTTCACTCCTCAAGCGGATCGCTTTCTTGGATAGAAAATACAAGCAGTACTACGAATAATTTTTCTACGGTGACTTCCATTTCATCCAACTCAGGATTTGATGAGTTTGTAGATTTTAACCAAGATGGAAATTTAGACATATTTGCTGCAAGCGCTTCTGTGATTGTATGGAATCAAAATCAAGGGAATTATCAATTTGGCAGCTCGGAAGCTATATTCAATTCAGGTTTCCAAATCTATGAAACTAAAATTGCGGACATTGATAATGATGGCGATACTGATATTTTATTCTTAAGCGGAAGTACACCATTGCGTTTTTATTACATTCTCAATAATGGCGATGGCACATTTATGTCACCAACGCAAATACAACAATTTTCAAGTTATGTTCCAGATGTAGAACTCCGAATCAGTGATGCAGATAATGATGGTGATAATGACTTTTTTCTGGTTTTAGGAAATAATGTGCAATTGATTGAAAACTTAGGAAGTTTAAATTTCAGCAGTGCAACTATAGTCTCCAATTTAATTGATTTAGATGCTATTGAAATTGACGACATGGATACTGATGGATCTGTAGATTTAGTCATGAAATCCAACAGTCGATCGCTTACCCTAGCAAAAGGGAATGCCACTACGCTACAATTTACAGAAAACGCTATCATTACAAGCAATGTAGATAATCCTGTTGGTGTCGTTGCGAAAGATATTAATGGCGACGGAAATAAAGATATCATATTTGCTTCTGAAGGTGATAGAAAAATTGGTTGGTACGAATATATTGGAGGGAATCAAGTATTTGGTCATCAACGATTGATTCATTACGAACCAGGAATTCCACAAGATGTAAAAGTATTCGATATGGATGGCGATGGCGATTTGGATATTGTATCTATTGCGGAAGGCACTCAATTTGTTGGAGAAAACGATAGTGTATCGTGGTTTGCAAATGACGGATCAGGAAATTTTACAGGGCCCAATTATATTGATGCTTCTACAAATGATGAAAACAAAGACCTCGCCGTTTTTGATATCGATAATGACAATGATTACGATGTGGTAGTAATTGCCAGAACCGCTTTTGATGGAGAGCAACTTTTTTATTATGAAAACGTAGACGGACAAGGAAACTTTGGCAGTTTACAAACCATAGCTAGTGATATTGGAAGTTTCAGTAAGCTATCCCATGCAGATATTGATGGCGACGGTAATATGGATATAGTCACTACAGCAACAAATGAAAATACTGTAGCTTGGTATAGAAATACAGACGGACAAGGAACGTTTGGAGCACAGCAAATAATTACTACTTCGGCCGAAACAGTGTATGAAGCTGTTGCAGTTGATGTAGATGGTGATGGTGACTTGGACATGGCATATATGTCAAATGGAATTTTCAAATCTATTTACTGGCAAGAAAATACAGATGGTGCAGGTACCTTTGGACCACAAATGGTAATAACATCAAGTTTGGGACCTAATGGGACATTTGTTATTGCTGCGGCAGATCTTGACAATGACGGCGATCAAGACATTATTACCTCTTCAAGAGAACTCTTCACATCTGATGAAGTACTTTGGATTGAGAATTTGGATGGACAAGGAACTTTTGATCCACCAAAAGTAATCAGTACAAACGTTGGTGCGCCACGAAATATAACCATTGCAGATTTTGAAGGCGATGGTGATTTAGACATTTTTACCACTACAAGTACTTTTGGACGCTTATTTTTACACAAAAACTTAGGGGTTTTATTCAATGAAATCTCTGGGTATGTGAGACTAAATCTTACGGGAAGTGGTTGTGATACTACAACTCCAGCTATTTCTAACATGTTAGTAACTGCATCGGGAACTACAGATACATATTCATCATTTACGCTCGGAAACAGTTTCAATGGTTTCTATCAAATTTTTGCACCTGCGGGTGATTATGCAGTGAGCCTGGCATCAAGCTTACCTGATAACTATGTATCTGTTCCAGAAACGGTCAATGTAAACTTTGGAGGTGTAGACGGAATGCAGGAAATTAACTTTTGTATTGAACCTACTGGTACTGTCAATGATGTAAATGTGATTGTGTATCCTTCTATAGACGATCCAAGACCTGGATTTGACACAACCTATCAAATTGTGTTCAACAATGTTGGAACCACACAACTGAGTGGCGATATTATCTTTCAGTTCAACAATAATAAAATTCAATTCTTAAATGCAAGTCAAACAGTAGCTGCACAAACCGCTAATACAGTTACCTTCAATTATGCAAATTTGAGTCCGTTTGAAACTCGAACGATAGACTTGAATTTCAACGTATTTCCTCCGCCGACAACCAATATTAACGAAGGTTTAGCATCTACGGTAACCATCAATCCAAGTCAAGGAGATGCAACGCCAGATGACAATACGTATACACTCAATCAAACAGTAATTGGTTCGTATGACCCTAATGATATCCGCGTGTTGGAAGGTGACGAAATCCTTATTGAGGATATCGATAAATATTTACACTATATCATTCGCTTTCAAAATACAGGAACTGCAAGTGCGATCAATGTTCGAGTGGATCATGTCATAGACAACAAACTTGATTGGACAACCATGCAGTTGCAAAGCTTAAGTCATCCAGGACGTGTAGAAATTACCAACGGAAGTGATGTGAGTTTCATCTTTGACAACATCAATCTGCCTGATAGCACTAACGATGAACCCAACTCACATGGATACATTACATTCAAAATAAAACCCAAAAACAGTGTAGTTGTGGGCGATATTATCAATGCGGTAGCAGCAATCTATTTTGACTTCAATCCGCCAATTATCACTAATACCGCGAGTACTGAAATTGTAGAACCATTATCCGTGCAAGAATTTGATGAAAATGCTATTGTCATCTATCCAAATCCAGCAAAAGATATAGTTGTTATTGAAAGTAAATATATTGTAAAAAAGATAGCGATCACAGATATTAACGGACGTTCATTACTATCAAAAACACTTTCCAATTCACAAACAGAATATCAATTACATATCAACGACCTTTCACAAGGACTGTATTTTGTGAAAATTGAAACGGATTTGGGAATACAAACACAAAAAATCATCAAAGAATAGTTTCAAAAATAAACACATCATACAACCTCAATTTCTAAAAAAGTTGAGGTTTTTTCTTTTTAAATTAACGCTTATTCCTAAAATTCAACGCTTACAAACTAATCTGCGACTCATATACAATAAATGGATAGTTTTATAAAAACTGATCTAAAAAATGCTTAAAAAAGTCTACGGAAGTGCTGTATTTGGAATCGAAGCGACGACAATTACAGTGGAGGTAAATATTGCCAAAGGAATTGGCTATCATTTGGTGGGTTTACCCGATAATGCTATTCGCGAAAGTAACTATCGCATTGCTTCTGCCTTACAAAATAACGGCTATAAAATTCCTGGAAAGAAAATTACCATCAACATGGCACCTGCCGATTTGCGAAAAGAAGGCAGCGCGTATGATTTGACTTTAGCCTTGGGAATTTTAGCTGCTTCCAGTCAAATTCAGTCTGAAAATTTAGACCAATATCTCATTATGGGCGAATTGTCTTTGGACGGAAGTTTGCAACCTATCAACGGTGTATTACCCATTGCCATCAAAGCACGCGAAGAAGGATTCAAGGGTTTTATTCTTCCTGAACAAAATGCAAAAGAAGCGGCTGTAGTGAACAATTTGGAAGTGTATGGTGTACAAAACATAAAACAAGTCATCAACTTTTTTGATCATGGCGAACCGTTGGAACAAACCATTATTGATACACGTGCCGAATTTTTGAAAAATCTTGCATTTCCAGAATTTGATTTTGCAGATGTCAAAGGTCAGGAGAGCATCAAGCGTTGTATGGAAATTGCTGCTGCGGGTGGACATAATATTATTCTTATTGGTCCACCGGGATCTGGAAAGACAATGTTGGCGAAAAGATTGCCCACCATACTGCCGCCATTGACCTTACACGAAGCCTTAGAAACGACAAAAATTCATTCGGTTGTAGGAAATATAAAAGACAAATCGGGACTCGTAGCGGAGCGTCCTTTTCGAAATCCACATCATACAATTTCTGACGTCGCCTTAGTTGGTGGTGGAAGCTATCCGCAGCCTGGCGAAATCTCTTTAGCACACAATGGCGTGTTGTTTTTGGATGAATTACCAGAATTTAAACGCAGCGTATTAGAAGTCATGCGACAACCGTTGGAAGACAGAGAAGTAACGATTTCCAGAGCACGATTTACCATTACCTATCCTAGCAGTTTTATGTTGGTTGCGAGCATGAATCCGAGTCCTAGCGGATTTTTCAATGATCCCAATTCACCAATGGCGGCGTCTCCTGTGGAAATGCAGCGCTATATGGGGAAAATTTCAGGACCTTTATTAGATCGAATTGATATACACATAGAAGTTACACCAGTTCCTTTTGAAAAGTTATCTGACGAGCGAAAAGGCGAAACCAGTGCTGTTATTCGTGAGCGTGTGATGAGCGCTAGAAGTATTCAAACCAAACGTTTCAAACGATCAGACACCTTGCATTACAATGCACAAATGAATACCAAGCAAATTCGCAAATACTGCAAACTCGATACGGAAGCCTTGCATCTTCTCAAAAATGCAATGGAACGTTTGAATCTTTCCGCAAGAGCGTATGATCGAATTCTAAAAGTCGCCAGAACCATTGCCGATTTGGCACAGGAAACAGACATTCTCCCAAATCACATTGCAGAAGCCATTCAGTATCGTAGTTTGGATAGAGAAGGTTGGTTGGGGTAAGTGACACGTAGTTGGATATTGAAGCATATATCAAGATTTAAAAATAACTCTAAAAAACAATTCATCTAAAAAAGGGTGAAATCACTTATTTAAAAAGGATGTTATAACTCACAAAATAGGGAAAAGGCATGCGTATTTTTGAATTTAACACAAAAATTCAATCTAAAAAAATAAGTATTATGGCATGTTTAAACATACAAGAAGGAGAATTTACCGAAGCTGGATTCTGGGATAGAGCAGATGAAGGTAGGATAGGATCAGTTACAATTCGCCGTTCAAGTGCAAATTTGGCAATTAGTAATGGTATCACTAATAAAACGTTCTTCATCGATTCTCGTTTTATGACAGTCGATTCAAAGTTTTTATTCATTCTTTATAAAAAATCAGAAGCAACAGGAATTACCAGAGCAGTTTCAGTAGTCGATATAAATAGCCGAAATCTAGACACACGAGAAGTAGTGTCTTTGTATTCAGGACCATCAACTACAGCTGACCCCAAAATACAGATCAGCGCAGGAAATAAAAATGCGTTCATGGTAGAGATTTTTGGTAATGATCGTCGATTAGTCGGTTTCTTTAGAAGTGATACTGGAGCGCCTTTGGCACGCATTCCGTTTAATACGGTTTCAACTACAGGTTCTGCTCAAGTAAGCTCAGGAAATTTTGAATATTCTTTAGGTGGCCCATTCCGTATAGCAGGACCGATTCCTTCAGGTACATGCTCTGTTTCACCAACAACAAGAAGTTTTCCAGATGTTGTGATAGATGCTGATATTTCTGGTTTGGATACAAGTACCGCAACATTTGCTGTAGAAAATACAGGAGACGACTGTTTAACAATCAATTCTATAAACTCTGTGGCTCCCTTTACAGTACAATCTACCGATCCGGCGCTTCCTGTAACCTTGGATCCTAGAGGTTCCCTTACTGTTGTTGTGGAATTTGCTCCGTCTAGTATTGATAGATTTCAAGAAGACTTAACAATCAATCCAACACCTGTAAATGGAGATACATTTTTAAGATGTAGTGGCGAAGCAAGAGGCGCAGTTTCAAGTATTATCTTTTCAGGAAGTGCAAGTTTTGGGACTGCTCCATTAGGTAGCACACGAACGCAAACTGTAGCAATCCAAAATAATGGTGAAAAGAATGTTGTTTTAAATATTGAAGCATCTACAGCTTCAGACGCACCATTTTCATGGCCAGCTTTTAGAAATCCTATCAGTCCTTCTAGCAGCCATGCATTAAACATCAATTTTATCCCATCTGCAGAAGGAAATGCCAGTGGTGTCATTAATTTTACAGGTGATGATCCTGACAGTCCACATCGCATCAACCTTAGTGGAAACGGATGTGTTCCTAGAGCAGAAATGCAAGTGCAAGTACCAAACCCAATGGATCCGTATGTAGACTTTGGAGATGTGCAACAAGGTTTCCGCACAGTAAGAGTTGTAAAAGTTACCAATCCCGGGAACGGACCACTAAACTTTAAAGCGCGTATTGACGGTACAGATGCGAGTCTATTTGGAATTCAGAAAGATGGAGTGTCCATTCTATCACCCACAACAACCGAAAGTTTTACAGTAGTACCTACAACAGCTTGCGGAGGCGGTACGGGCGCAGGCGAAATCTCCTTTGGAGTTGTCTTTTTTGCGAATGAAACTCCGCCAAAAACAGCGCAAGCACAATTAGTCATTTACGATCATAATGCTACAAACATTTCTGGAGAAGTGACCAACAATCTACAAGCTGAAATTACGGCGCCAATTTCCGTAGATGTTTCTTTAGTGATGGATCGATCGGGAAGTATGAATGAAGATTCTGGGGAACGCACAAAAATCAATACGGCAATTGATGCAGGAAAGCTTTTGGTAGAACTCATGCGCCCAGATGTTGACGATCGATTGGGAATTGTACGTTTTAATAATGTCCCAGAAGTCGTTTCTTCCATTACACCAGTTACGGCTTCGAGTGCAGCGTCACTTTCAGCAGCAATAAATTCAGTCAACTTCAATCCAAATAATGGTACGTCTATTGCTGGCGGCGTACGTGTAGCTATTAAAGATATAGATGACAATCCGCGCGCAACGACACTGGATAGTTTAAATACTGCTATTGTAGTACTAACTGACGGTTTTGATAATGTGCCGTATGCCGATCCGAACGGAACTACGTATTCTTTACTTGGAGAAGAACCTGATACAGTGCCACTTCCGACACCGAGCGATAAAAAAGTATATGCCGTAGGTATTGGTGATACTATTGATACAGGAAGATTGAGTACACTTTCACAAGAAACAGGCGGACAATATTTACCGATTAAGAATTTTAGTGGCAATGATTATTTTGCGTTGGAAAAACACTTTACACAAATCTTTATGGACGCTGTAGATCTTTCCATGATTTACGATCCTGTATTTACCATTCAACCGAATGACGAACATATCATTCCTATTGATGTACTTGGTGGCGATACAGAATTAATGATTGTAGTATATGATAGAGAAGGTATTCGAATTCCTTTTTATCTAGAAACGCCTAATGGAGAAATTATTCAATTGACAAGCATTCCAACAGGATTCCAAATTCGTCCAGGGATTACACCAACCGCACGTTTTATGGAAGTGAAGTTTCCAATTGGCGAAACCCATAGATATAGTGGACAGTGGAAATTTATAGCGCAGCATGATGGAAGAGCGTGTTCTTACATTCCAAAATCAGTGAAGCCGAATGCCGCAGAAGACAATGATTTCAATATAGAAGACTTTGATGCAGGATTTCAGCCTAGAAAATGTAAAAACAACTACAACGAACCTATTATGTATGGTGTTGCCGTAGGAGTAGGGTCAGACTTTAGGATGTTTCCGTATGTAGAACCTGGCATTAAAAAGGTAGGAGAGTCTATTAATATGAATGCGATAGTGAGCGAGTTTGGCTTGCCAGTTTTACATAGTGAAGTTACGGTTAAAGTAGAATCGCCAAGTGGAACTGTATATAATTATACATTATTAGATTATGGAAACCACGCTGATGATGAAGCGAATGACGGAAATTATGGTAAGGTATTTACGCAAACCTTAGAAAAAGGGCATTACACATTCTACTTTAGAGCCAAAGGATTGAGTCGCGACGGACAACCTTTTATTCGTGAAGCTGTACGTTCTAAATATATAGAAGGAAATGAACCGTTGATTCCGACAAAGTTTCCAACGCCGACTGTAACCTCAAAAGATTGTTGTGAACGCATCACATACTTCTTAATCATCATAATAGTATTAATTTTGGTACTCATCATAATTATGTTACGCAGTTAATGTATCAGATTTGAATCAATTTCGAATCTAGAAATAAAATACTTCTCCGAGATTGTCTAAAAAAGCGCAAATTTTGTCAAACCGAACTTAATACTGAAATGAATTCAGCATAGGTTTCGGTTTCTCATAACAGTTGATAATGAGTGTAATGAGATTCAGAGTCAAGCTCAGAATGACGTTTCTAGCAATTTTTAGACAGTCTCGTTTTTTTAGCAAAACATTTTAAATGATCAACGTTCTACTTGTCAAATATTTTTTAATTGATCGAAAATGCGATGGAACGTTTGAATCTTTCCGCAAGAGCGTACGATCGTATTCTAAAAGTAGCAAGAACCATTGCGGACTTGGCACACGAAACAGACATTCTCCCCAATCATATTGCAGAAGCCATTCAGTATCAAAGTTTTGATAGCGAAGGTTGGTTAGAGTAATTTCTTTAAGAATATACTAGATATGATAAA
>JBCCLS010000037.1:0-11965 GCA_039026835.1 Bacteroidota bacterium
AATCGCAGATTCATAAATACCTATTTAATAAAATAGAAATGACATGAACTAAAACGAAAATAAAGAACAGAGATTTTAGTATTTTAAACTATCAAAGTTAGATTTTAAAAAGTTTAGTTTGAATTAAACTTATACCGAATTCATATTAATCCAACTCCTTCATTAATAAATACCACTACAACTTCTCCTGCAACACTTTAATTTCATCACGGTATTTGGCAGCGTCCATAAAATTGAGTTCTTTAGCGGCCGTTTCCATGGACTTGCGTTTTTCACGAATCAGCTTTTCTATTTGCTCTTTGGTCATATACGCCACATCTGGCTCTGCTGCTTTTTTCGCTTCAATGGTATCTTCCCATGCCAGACTTTCATCTTTGCTCAATGCATTGTTAAGTGATTTTTTCAAGCCTTTTGGCGTAATATTATGTTCCGCATTGTAAGCAATTTGCTTTTCTCTACGATATGCAGTTTCATCAATCGTTTTTTGCATGCTGTTGGTAATCTTATCAGCATACATAATGGCTTTTCCGTTTACGTTCCTCGCAGCTCTACCGACAGTTTGCGTCAACGAGCGATTGCTTCGTAGAAAGCCTTCTTTATCTGCATCCAAAATTGCCACCAATGATACTTCGGGTAAATCCAGACCTTCACGCAATAAATTTACACCAATCAGCACATCAAACAATCCTTTTCGCAAGTCTTGCATAATTTGTACACGTTCCAGTGTATCAACATCACTGTGAATGTAGCGACAGCGAATCTGAATACGCGATAAATATTTTGTCAATTCTTCTGCCATACGTTTGGTTAAGGTAGTCACCAAAACACGCTCGTCTTTTTCGGCACGTACTTGAATTTCTTCTACCAAATCATCAACCTGATTCAAACTTGGGCGAATTTCAATAATAGGATCTAGCAAACCTGTCGGGCGAATGACTTGCTCTACGTAAATTCCATCTGTTTTGTGCAATTCGTAATCGGCAGGCGTAGCACTCACATAAATCACCTGATTTTGAATCGCTTCAAACTCTTCAAACTTCAACGGACGGTTGTCCATCGCTGCGGGCAGTCGGAAACCGTATTCCACTAAGTTTTCCTTTCTACTTCTATCGCCGCCATACATGGCATGCACCTGCGAAATGGTTACGTGACTTTCATCCACCACCATTAAAAAATCATCTGGAAAATAATCCAACAAGCAGAACGGACGCGTTCCCGGTGCACGACCATCCAAATATCTTGAATAGTTCTCAATCCCAGAACAATAGCCCAATTCGCGAATCATTTCCAAATCAAAATTGGTGCGTTCTTCCAAGCGTTTGGCTTCTAAATGCTTTCCAATCTCTTTAAAATACGCCACTTGTTTTACCATATCTTCCTGAATCTGATGAATGGCATTTTGTAATACTTCTGGCGAAGTCACAAACATATTGGCAGGATAAATATTGAGTTGCGTATATTTTTCTAATACAGTATTGGTCGCTGGATCAAAAGATTCTATTTCCTCAATTTCATCCCCAAAAAAGTGAATTCTAAAGGCAAAATCAGCATAGCCAGGAAACACATCCACTACATCACCTTTTACCCGAAATGAACCGCGTAGAAAATCTGCCGTTGTGCGCGAGTATAGACTTTGTACCAAACGATGCAACAATTTGGTTCTGGAAATCACCTGATCACGCTCAATCTTGATCACATTTTTCTGAAATTCAATCGGATTTCCAATACCGTACAAGCAGGAAACCGAAGCAATAACCACCACATCGCGACGCCCTGAAAGTAGGGAAGAAGTCGTACTCAGTCGCAACTTTTCAATTTCTTCGTTGATCGATAAATCTTTTTCTATATATGTACCCGAAGTCGGAATGTACGCCTCAGGCTGATAATAATCGTAATACGACACAAAATACTCTACGGCATTGTTTGGAAAAAACTGTTTAAACTCAGAGTATAACTGTGCTGCCAACGTTTTGTTGTGTGCTAAAATCAGCGTTGGGCGTTCCACTTTTTCAATCACATTTGCTACCGTAAACGTCTTTCCCGATCCAGTAACACCTAACAAGGTTTGGTATTTTTCGTTCGCTTCAATACCCGAAGCGAGTTGTTCAATAGCTTGTGGTTGATCGCCTGTTGGAGCAAAATCAGATACAATTGTAAACTTCATATATAGTGTGTGCTTTTTTGTTTTTTGGGCGTTCCTCCAAAAGTTCACTTCGGCAAGCTCCGTGTACTTTTTGAGTCAGGCTATCCGCGTTACACGGTAACTTGCTACTATCCTTAACGCAAAGTCATACAAAAATACGGAAAAGGAGTGAGGTTTTGGAATTCCAAAATCTATTTTAATTCATATACACTCAACTCAAAATTATCTCCTTCAACAGCATAATTTTTAAAAAGTGCATATAATTCATCTGTGCCGTTTTTGTCCAAATCGTTTTTACTGAAAATCACATCAGGTGGAAATCCAAATTGTAGTGTGTCTCTAAAAATGGTGTCTTTTTCTTGTAGAAAGGCAAAAATAAAATTATTGGAATCGTCTTCTGAAAGATATTTGAAATCAATAGCAACCTTGAATATTTTGTCTTGTATGGTATATTCAAATGTATTGTACAATGTATCTAGGTTGGAGAGTTGCAATGTTCCATTCTGAATGATGTTTGCTTTGCTGAGGTATTCAAAAAAATTCCCTTTGGCATGATCTATATTTGTAATTGGATTCCGATTCAGGTAACGTAGCAACGCTGCTCCTTTGAGCGAATCTGCACCTGCATAATCTCTGCGAAATGAGTAACTATCTAGCTTTTGCCACTTGTATGTTGGCTTTGTATTGCAACTAAAAAGCATCAAACTCATCAGAAAAAAACACAAGAATTTCTTCACAGTAGTACTATCGTTTTCTAATTTCACGTTTAATGTATTGCTTCGGAATTTTTACATCATCTGTTTCAAACGTCCAAATCATATTGGTAATCCACCAGCGATTTTCCAAGTACACCAATTGATAACTATTGATACCGCGTGCTTCATTTCTTTCAGAATCAACTCCATAAAAACTCTGAAACACATTGGCAATTCCGTTAAATTCATTTACTACTTTTCCCGTTTCAAGCTCTAAAAAACCACTTTCATAATAATTGTCTTTTAAGGATGCTATAAAATCCTCTAAATTCACTGTTTCAAAAGGTTTTGGATACCTTTTGTCAGGCGAACGAACGCTAAAGGTAGCATTGGGTAAAAACAAATATTTGAGCGATTTGGTATCCATTGTATTGCCTTTTTCCACCGAAAGCAACTGTAACATTTTCGTGAGAATTCCGTCAATGGTTTTTACGGCTTCTGCTTGTGGTACGTTTTTGTATTGAGCTGAAATTACACAAGAAAAACTTAGAAAAAGAACCAGTACTAATTGTTTCATAGCTGTCATTTTGTGGTGAATCCGTCTAAAATACTAAAAGTCAGTTTCTAAAAGACTGGATTTTTATATTTTGAGATAGATTTAACAATGCATCCCACAACTATTCAATTTCTTGTAATTTCAAAATGACGTAATCTTGTAGTATAGATTTCATTCTTTCAAACAATACGCTAGCGTTTCAACGTAAAGTGACCTTTTACATCAAAAGCATTGCTTCCATCTTTAATTTCAGCTAAAAACCAATAATCACTCGATGGCATACGGCGACCTCTGTAGGTTCCGTCCCAACCTTGATCACCGGCGCGTAACGTTTTTAAAAGCTTACCATAACGATCAAAGATGTAGACAATTGAGTTTGGCAAGGTTTCAATTCCGATAATGTGCCATCTATCGTTAAACCCATCATTATTTGGAGTGACAAATTTGATGTAATCAATAACAACGACTTCTTCACTTACTTCACCACAACCATTTCTATCTGAAACTGTCACAATATGATAACCAGGACCTACAAATTCAAATACATTCGATTCTTGAAGCGGTCCGCCATCTAACGAATAGAGATAATCGCCATCTCCACTTGCAGTGACTGTAATGGTATTGTTGTCCGAGAAATTCACTACATCAATATCAACAATAGTAGCCAATTCTGATTCATTCACTGTAAAGCTCGCAGTTTCTACACAACCAAACGGACTGGTAACGGTGACAGAATATGTGCCAATATTGGTAATATCAATAGAGGTAGTTGTAGCACCTGTAGACCAAACATAGGTATTTCCAATTTCTGAACCGGCAGTGACTGTTAATGGAAGATCATTCAAACACAAGGTAATCTCATCTGGAAGTGTAATTACAGGTAGCGGATGTACAATGGTCATGAATGAAGTTGTAGCATAACAACCTGTTACATTGTTTTCAACACGCGCAAAAATTATTTGTTCATCAAATGCATTGTATAATGGCGGTAATGGACTTACATCATTTTGAGCATCTTCGATACTAACGTGATAACTCACTGTAAATGCTGCTGGATTTTGTGTTCCCAAGATGGTAGCACTTTGATCGGTAAGCGTAAAAGTTTGTGTTGTATTGTTATTGTCACTGATGCATGCTTCCATATTGCTCACAGGATTTGCGATCGGATTTGGGAGCATCGTTATGTCTATACTTTGCACAAAATAACAACCTGTAGTATCATTCACAGCTCGGATAAATATTGTTTCCGGATTTGACATATATGTGTAAATATTCGGAAGTGCATTGGTAGCACTATCCGCTTCTGCAGCAGAATTATAATACGACAAGGAAACGCCTGTAGAATCATCAATAATAATCTCTTCAATTTGTCGAAGATCAACTGTACCAGGAACTTCCGCATCACAAAAAGTAGCTTCTGGGACGTTATTGAGTAATGGCGGTAAATTTACATTTAATGTAAAAGGTATGATCACATAACATCCAGAAATATTATTGATCAAGCGGACATAAATATTCTGTGGATTGTTACTGTTGGTATAGTTTTGAGGATCAGGAATTGGATTGGTGCCTGCATCAGCATCTGTCTGTGTTTCGTGATAGGTAATCGATACATCGTCCTGACGAATATTTAGAATAGATAATTCGGCTTCTGTCAAATCAAATAAAACTTGTCCATCATAATCTACATCGCACACCGTGACATCTGGTGCAGGATTGGTTTCTGGGACTTGAATCACACTCAATGCGAAATCAGCTACTGTGAAACAGTTAGAATCATTTGAAATTCGCGCATAAATGGCTTGCGGATTTACAGTATTTGTAAAGTTATCAGCAAGTGGATTGTTTCCAGCTTCTGCTTCTGCTTGCGATGTATGAAATGTTACGGTTAGATTTTGTGAAATTCCAGTGGTAATTTCATTGCGAACCAGTGATAAATCAAAAGTATTTTCTCCGTCATTCGTTACATCATCACAGACCAAAACATCCATAGGATCATTAAAAATGGGTGCTGGACTTACCTGAATGATAAAGTCAGTTACCGCAAAACAATCGGGATCTGTATCATTTTCAACGCGTACGTAAATGGTTTGCGGATTGGTTTGATTGGCATACGGAAGCGTTTTGTCAATTTCATTGGTTCTGTCAAGCGCATCTTGTGCCGTTGGATAGTATAACACTGTCATATTCAATTGACCATTTAAAATTTCATCATCTCTTGTTTCCATGATAAAATTCTCCGTTTGATCTGTATCTGTTTCACACAATTGATAAATATCTGTTGCTACGATTTCTGGAATTGTATTGACGATAATGTTTACAGGAACCGTTGCAAAACAGCCTGTCGTTGCGTTTTCAACACGTACGTAAGCTACACCTGAATCTGTATTAAATACTGTTGGATCTGTAATAATATCTGTGTTTTGAGATACTCCTGCCAATGTACTGTGATATGAAATGTTAATATCCGTGAGATCGGTAATAATTTCTGAAAGACTTGGTGTCAGATCAACATCTGCAATGCCATCCGTGTCATCATCACAAATTAAAACGGTACTTGGTGTGGTTACTGCGGGTGCAGGCAAAACTTCCATCATAAAAGAACCAATATCGAAACAGGAAGTTGAAATATTTCGATAGCGGAAAAATATTTCTTGTGGATTGGATGTGTTGGTAATCGGTGCACCAATAGGATTGATAAAGTTGGTGGCATTGTTTAAATTTAGGAAATATACAATCTCAAACTCCGTATTGTTCCCTAAAAGCGCATTGTCAAATATTGTTAAATCTACCTCAGTAATCGCATCAGAATCAGTATCACACGTTGTCAATGTTCCAACATCAGGTGCTGGGAAAAAAGGAAATACTGTTAATTCAATTGAAGCCAATTCTTCGCATCCTGTATCTATATCTCCTAGTAAAATAAATATTTCTTGCGGATTTGTTGTGTTTTGAAACGGAACTGTCTGATCTATGGCATTCACATTATTATCGCGGTCGTCTGCTGTCAAGAAAAAATCAACAGTAACGTAGCTCAAGCCATTTTGAATGGAACTAGAAATTACTTGAAGGTTAAAGTCAAACACTCCATCGTTACTTGCGTCATCACAGCGAAAATTGTCTTGGATGTTGGTTGCTGTAAGCAAAGCGTTGGAATGCACTGTAAACCTTTCTATTGAAAAACATCCAGAACTGTCATCAACAACTCGTATAAATAGTTGTTGTTCGTCCATCATGGTATTGTTAAACGCAGTCACATCTGTTACAGGATTAGCGCCAGTATTTGCATCATCTTGCGAGGTGTGTATTGTTACCGTTATTCCTGCTAATCCTGCTGTATATTCGCCAATAATATTTGTAAGATCAAAGGTTGCGAAACCATCACCATCTTGATCGCAAGCATCTATATCGTCTCTTTGTGGCGTTCCCAATGTTGGAGAAATACCTACATTTACATCTAAGGTTGTGGTACTAATACAGCCGGTTTCTGAGTTAACGACACGTACAAAAACGACATCATTTGCAGTTAAATTTGAATAACTAGATGTTATTGGATTTATATTATTTTCAGCATCACTTTGCGAAAAGTGATACGAAACTCCATAGATAGGATCTGCATTTTGTCCAATAATATCTGGAATTGTAACACTGAGATCAATTTGTGCATTTCCGTCACCATCTGCATCACAAATGTTGAGTGGTGGCGGTGGTGTAAATGGTGGAAGTTCATTCACAACAACATTGAAATTTGTAAAGGACAAACAACCATTATTCGTATCTAAAACACGCACAAAAATTTCTTGCGGCGAAGTTGTATTTGTAATGGTAGTTGGAAATGCGTTGGTATCATTTTGTGCATCCGCTTGTGTTGGGTAATAGGTTATTGTGTAGGTTGAAGGTGGAAGCGCACTCAAAATTTCAGGTTCCTGAATTGTTAAATCAAAACTTTCTACACCATCGTTTCCAGTAACATCACAGACTGATAAATCGCTCACAGGATCCAAATTATCAGGTGCATTAAGTGTTACTTCAACAGTATCTTCAATTGTACACGTATCGTTTCCTACAGGAATAGTAATTTCTACACGATAGATTCCCGAAGCAATAGCATCATGCGTTGTATTGGTGCTTCCAGGAATTGGCACGCCATTTAAATACCATTGATAGGTTGCCATGGAATTTCCAATATCACCATTCAACAAAAAAGAATCTGCACAAGTAAGTATATCTTGTCCTAAATCTACTGTTGCATTGAAACTATTTCCTTCAATAAAAATGGCAGAATCTGCATTTTCGTCTGTTCCGTCAGCAATAATTAATTTGATATGATATTGTTGATTTGGAATTAAATTCGCAGTTGCTGTCAACACCGTTGTGCGTCCATTGTAGTTTGTGTCGCCTAAATTGTATCCTGCAAAAAACTGTTCATTTTCTGCGGGACAAAATCCTACGATTTCATCGTGAATCACACTTGTACTCACAGGTATATTGGTACCTGGAACTAAAGCAATGTTAGTATATGGAGCTGAACTTCCCGTGGGTCTAATCAAAAAAGCAAAACTATCTGAAAATCGACATGGAAAATCTTCCGCATATTCTTCAGACGCTAATAAATAATTAAAACTAATTTGGTTGGTCACAGCAACAAAATCAAATTCTATCGAAGTAGCATTCACAGTATTATCAACTCCTAATACAGCTAAAATATCTGGATCAGTTCCCCAGTTTGTAGTTCCGCTGTTTAATGGAAGTGGATTTAACGTATTTCCAGCATCAGAAGCTCTTCCGGAAGTTAATACCAATCCATTGGCAAATGGAAAATTGGAGCCACTTTGGTTAAAAGCAGCATAACTAGCAAAACCATCTATGTTTCCGTTAATATTAGATGTTACATTTGAAATTTCCACACAACCTTGAACCAACTGTTCAACGAGTTGTTGTAGTGAAAAGGATTCATTTGTGGTTACTTGTTGGGCAGTAACTATTTGGTAGGAACAAACAGCAAAAAGTGTCAGAATAACTTTTTTCATAGGTATGGGGTTAAGTCACATGAGACTAAAAAACGATTAGAAGTGGGCAATTTCTATCGTATGGCTTTAGGTCATTATCAATTATGAACAAATATATGCATAATTTGACGCCTTTAAAATTATTTTTAGCCTTGCAACTTATTTTATTATTAGCAATTTATTTATACTAAAATACAGAAAATCAGGGAGATTACTGTTAACAAAATCTAATTATTCTGTAAATATACCCAGCCTGTGTATGTTTGCTCTAATAATAAAGGTGCTGCTAACGTATTTTCGTCATTCAAATACAGAACATAAAAGTACGTACCTGTAGGAAGTTTTGTGTTTTTAGGAGTTCCTCTATTGGCATATCCATTCCAACGTGGAGTATTTCTGTCTCCTACAAAAATCAATGTGCCATAGCGATTGTAAATATGAATTTTATGGTTGGGATGTGCCTCCAGATTTAAAATATTAAACACATCATTTTTTCCGTCATTGTTGGGAGAAAATCCATTCGGAATATAAATTTCACAATCACCAACCGATATTTCAAAATTGGTAGCTACCACACAGCCAAACTCATTTTCAACAGTTACATAAATTGTTTGCGGATTAAAACTATTGTCAAAAGTAGTTGGCGTGGTAATTTCGTCTTGAAAAGTACCATCCGCATTTGCCGTTTCATAATATGTAAAAATTAAGTCTGAAGCAGGATTGATGCTATCTTCATTCAGTGTCAAATCAAACGTGGCAGTGTCTGTTTCATTAAGTCTGCAAGCTTCCAAATTTGGAGGTTGATTCACTTCGGGACTCTCCAATACAAGCAATTCAAAATTTCCAATGGAAGTACATAACGTATTGCTATTGGTAACTTTTATAAAAATTTCTGTGGGATATGAAGTATTGCTGTATGAAGCAGGATTGAGAATAGTATTTGTACTGTTTGAAGCATCTTGTAGCGTCTCGTAATATTCGTATGTAAACAGTGTATTATTGAAGAACGCTTCTTGCAATGTCAAATCAAATTGTATGTCTTCAACAAAATCACAAATTTCCAAACTCGGCAACAGTGGAATTTCAGGCGAAGTAGGCAAGGTGAGGTTTTGCAAAGCATTATTGTTATCTTCGTTCGTTTCATCTACAGTTCCTGTGCCTGTTCCATCATCATCCACTACAATTAAAAAATCAAAAGTATTTGGAATTGTAGTAGGAATATTTAGCGTAATGGTTTGTTGGGTACTTTCTCCAATTTGAAGTGCAACCTGTGTGGTATCAGTAGCTAGCAAAACGCCATCTGCATAAAATGCAATCGGTGTATTTTGTGGCAATGCTGCTGTGCTATTAGTGTTGGAAATAGTGTACGTTACATCGATCTCACGTACATCGCATTCATCATCGAGTTGATCAATAGTTACAGTCGCATCAGGAAGTTGACTATTCAGTACCGTAATAATATTGTTGATCATTACAAAATCTTGTCCAGAAGTCAAGGAAATTGTGGCTTCCGTATCTCCAATACTGATATTATTTTGAATATTATAAAAATCAATATCCATATTGTACAAATCAGTCGCGCCCGTAAAACTATTCGTACCATTAAAGGCATTATCAGGCGGATTTAGTGGAAAATTTGAAATCACATTACCATTTACACGCAACGATTCATTAACGCTCAACGCACGATCACCTTCCCAGGCAATAAAGCCTATCTTGGCGCCCATATTGTCAAACACGTTGAGGTTGGTAAGTACAATTTCCAACTCTTCAGGCACACTTTCCAAACCGTCATACACATTCAACTGATTCAATGGAAGCAGTGGATTTTCATAAATAACCGTAATTGCCCAACCACCAAAATTTGTTCCCGATGGACAATAAGGTGGAATTATAGAGGTCAAATCAAATTCACTTACGGTGTACGTTCCATTTCCTTGTGCTAGCACAATACTTGTAACATCAGCAAAAGCTGCAAAAAACGTACGGTCTCCTGTTAGTGAATCACTAAAAGTACGTTCAGCACTTACGGGAATTCCATTCAGCTCAATATTAAAATCGCCATCATCTGAGCCTGCCCAGTACAAATAAGCAGCTACTGCTGTTTGGTTGGCATTCAAGGTCAAATTTGCACTAGAACTCGTGTTGATAAGGCATGCTCCTGAAGGACCGTTTTCAAGGACATTTAATGTATTTCCCAATGCTGTATAATCAAAACGACCGTTAAATTGTTGAAACAAAGTAATGTCTTGGGCACACATTGTAAACGCACAAAAAAAGCAACCTAGAAAAAGAAAAACACCTATGTAAGCTTGTTTGTGCACGTAGAATTAATTTATGTTTTGAAAGTAAGAAATTCTCTTCGCATAAAAAAACCGAAGATGTATTTCTTCGGTCTTTCTGTCTATGTGTTTTTATTTTTTTTGGATAAATTAACGCTTCAATGTAAAATGATTGATAAACTCTTTTGGTGTGCCATCGAATGGGTCTACGTATTCCACTCTGAACCAATAATCCTGTGATGGCATTGGCGATCCGTTGAAGGTGCCATCCCATCCCTGTCCCGAAGGACTGATCTGTTTTAGTAGCTTGCCATATCTGTCGAAGATATAGATCTTCGCGCCCGGTTGGTTTCTCAGCCCGATGATGTTCCACGTCGGATTGAATGCATCGCCATTTGGAGTGAAGAAGCGCATGAAGTCGATCAGCTCAAAGGTGCGTATCAACTCTCCACAACCGTTGGTGTCTATCACTGTGATGGTGTGCTCGCCTGGGGTTAGATCGAAGAACTCTCCCGTGAATTGCAACTGTCCATCATCCAATTGGTATTCATACACACCTGAACCGCCTGTCACCGTTGCAATCACATTGTGCGTGTCTGCAAAGGCTGGAGTGGTAATCTGTATGTTTAATGTCTCTGGTGCCGAGGATGCCTGATAGGTCACACTATCACTGTAGCTACAGTTAGTGCTAAAGTTTGTGTCGGTAATCACCAGACTGTAGGTTCCTGCCGTGGTCACAGATACTGTTGGAGTGGTAGCCGTTCCATTTGGAGTGTTCCATAGGTAGGTGTATCCTGCGCCTAAGTCTACCCCAATCATCGGTCCATCTGTTGTGGTGCCTGTTGCTGCATCTACACACAGGATATCATCTGCTGGCAGGGTGAACACTGGAAGTGCATTTACCTGTAGCATCACAATGATCGGATCGGATAAACATCCTGTGATGGTTTGTCGTACTCTAGCAAAGAGCATCAACGAGGTCGAATCGGTGGTGTTCACATACATTGTCGGGTCAGCAATCGCATTGATATCTGCGTCTGCATCTGTCGCGGTGGTGTAGTAACTCACCGCCATGTTCAGCTGTCCTGCGATGATGGTCATATCCAGTGTCGTCAGATCAAATACAGCAATGCCTGGAGCATTCTCATCTGCCTCACAAAGCTCATACAGCCCTGGCGTGGTTGCCGTTGGGATAGGTTCTACACTCAGCTCTAAGCTTGCTATGTTATTGGTATTCACACAGCCTGTTGCCGTGTTCTCCACTCGGATGAACACCGTCT
>JBCCLS010000038.1:0-11789 GCA_039026835.1 Bacteroidota bacterium
CTGGAAATAAATTTTTGATCACAAATTTTCGTTCTTTATCTAGTAAATAAAATTCTGCAGGATGTTCTTTTGTGTCTTGCAACAAAATTCCTTTGGTGCGTTTGGTTGGAAAGTTCAATGTGCCCGAAATAGTGACTCCTTGTTCTGTGATGGCTTTTCTGGGTTTTCCTTGAAAAATAGTTGTCCAATCGTACGCACTCCAACCTTGGGTAATTAACAACGCATCTAAATCTTTACGCTTGCTTTTGGTGGTATTCGGAAAGTAATGCTTCGGATTTTCAATTTCGCCACGCACATAGGGTTTTAAGTAAAAACTAGAGTAAACGTTGTGTGCAGGATTGTACGCTTCTGTTGTTTCAGGTAATATTGAAATACTGACATTCGCATCTAAAATTCCAGCTCTTCTTTTGATGAGATACAATGAAAATTGCGAATACTCGTCTTCTGTTTCGACTTTTTTCAACATTACAGACAGGTTTTTAGCCGTTTTTCTGTTAAAAAACAAGCGCTCCAATATAGGAGTTCGTCCATCAAATAACGTAATGGTATTGACGCCGTTAAACAATTTATTTCGAGGAATGGTCAATGCTACTTTCGTATTGTTTTTAAAAGTGAGCGGCATTGAACGTGCTTTTCCATCTTTGTGAATAAACAGTGTGTAATCTTTTGAGACGATAGTCCGCAGTGTTTTTTCATTGGTATTGACTACAATCTGTAAGCTATCTTTTTCAACAGTGTTTACTTGAATAGCAATGCCTGAATTTTTGGCTGCTGGAATGGTTTCCGTTGTAGTTGTTTCTTCTTCAAATACAACTTTTGCAGTATATGTTTGGTTCTCTTTTGGCGTTATATCAAAGGTACCAATTCCATAGCTGTTGCTTTCAAATGTTGTGATTTCAGTATTGTTTGTATCGTAAATTGTTCCTGTTACATACACACCTTTTCCTTTCTGATTGATCGCTTTGAAACCAACGGTACTTTCTACGTCATTCACCAAGTGTCCACCTTCTGGTAAAAATTGAATGTCGTAGGTTGCCTTTGTTGCTTCTTGTGTTTCGGTGTAATTGGTGCCATATATGGTAATTTCTTCCACAAAAGCAGCCATCGGTTGGGTATCTACCATGTGTTGCGTAGCGGCTTTGACGTAATAGATACCAGAATTGAGTTCTTTTTTTAGTTCAATATTTCCGTTTGCTTGCCCATTTCTGATGCAAATGAGTTGTTTGGTAAGTTGGTCGCCGTTTGCATCGTAAAGTCCTACATATAAATTGGTAGAACTTTGAGAAGATTTTTCAGCTTTTTGACTAAAAATATACGCTTTAAACCATATTTCTTCACCAGCCAAATAACTGGTTTTGTTGAGATGAAGGAACACAGATTCTTCATCTGAAGATTGAAAGTGTTCTTGGTAACGTTCACTAATAAAATTAGAAGTATTCGTTTGAGATAAGGCACACCACGACAGGCATGCTGCAATCCACAGGAAGCAATAGTTTTTTTTCATAGTTACAGCTCTTCAGTTTCAATTCGATTATAAAGTTACTTGACGAATGCATTTCGTCAGATACTCAGTTAGTAAATGAATTTTACTGGGAACAATTCACTTTTTGGGAGTCTTGGGGGAATTGTCAACTCTTTTTCTAAAAAAGACAACTACTACACTTGAGATGATTTTCAAGTATAGTAGTTGAAAATTTGTCTATTTAAAGATACTAATTTTTTTCTGAATTATATACGCGTGTTATTTTTTGATTTGAATGGTTTTTTGTTCAGAAATTAACTCGCCATTTTCTGAAATTCCTTCTATAAATAGTGTAATATTTTTCGTCTGCGTATCCAGAATATTGAAATTAACCGCTGCTGATTTTTCAAGCTTAATTTCAGGAACCCAGGAAATGACACCGTATTTTTCAAACGTTCTTCCTAAATACGACGCATATTTTGGAGAATAGTATTTTTTGGTAGGTGAAAATGCTTCTGGCACTTTGGCACTTGTGTACATTTTTTCGCCTTCTCCTTTTTTGAATAGTGGTGTTTTACGCGAGTAAATTTTAATAACACCACCAAAACCAGCATTCATACCTTGTCCCTGTCCTGTTTTATCAATCACTATTTTTTCAACATTGGCCGTAGATAAACCGTACAAAATAGTCAAATTGGTTAATTGTGCGCCATCAAAAAATACCAGTGGTTGTGCTCTTGGACGTCTTCGAGTTAAGATGGAAATTTGACCTAAATTTTCATACACATCGTAGCCATTATCAACAATGAAATCGGTAACATTAAAGTAGCGTTCGTACACTTTAGGCGTGATTAAAGTTGTTTTGGCATTCATTAAAACAGGCTCTTTTTCGTAGAGTTTCTTTTTTACTTTAATGACAACTTCATCTAATTCCTGACTGTCCTCATAGAAGAAGTTTTCTGGAATTTTAAAATTCGAGGAATCTGAGTTAATACTTGAGGTATCTTCTAAAAACGTTTTTTCAATTTTGTCTTCACCATCGGAAATTTTGAAGCGCAAATACACACTTGGCTTTTTAAAAGCGCCTTTGCTATTCATATACGAGAGTCGTAATTCTTCCCCTTTTTCCAAAAATAAATTGGAAAGTGTAAACTTCTGATTTTTATCTAAATTGATAAATTGTGCAGGATGATTTTTAGTCGCATATAAAAACAATTGGTCTACTCCTTTTGTTGGGCGATTCACTGTTCCCAATACCGTAATTCCATTCTCAAAACGATTGAAGCCATTCGGTTTTTCTTCAAAAATATTTTTCCAGTCATAACGACTCCAACCTTGCGTGAGTAGCAACATGTCCAATTCGTATTTTTTCTTGCGATCTATATTTCTGAAATAATACTGCGGATCTTCAATCGTGCCTTTTATGTGTGGTTTGAGGTAAAAATTTGAGATGATATTGTGCTTTGGCTGATAGGCTTGTGTTGATTCTGGCAACACTGAAATACTCAAATTAATATTGTCTTGCAATTGTGCTTCACTGATGGATAGCATAATGGAATCAGTATCCGTTTTTACTTTGGAAACTTTGATTTCTGACTTTTTTAAAAAGTAATCGTTGAAAAATAAACGTTCTAAAATAGGCGTGTTGTCGTTTGTAAATAGCGTCACCGTATTCACACCTTTGAACAAATCTTTTTTCAGCACCGTAAGTACTTTTTCTTTGGAATCGTCAAAAGAAAATTCAATTGTTTTTTGTTTGCCATTCTGGTGGATGAGAACTTTGTATGTTGCTGTTGGAAATTTTTCCAAAGTTTCCTCATTTGTATGAAAATTGAGCACAATTTTATCTTGAAACGGATTGTTGAGCGTTAGCGCAATACCTTTATCATTGGCTTTTGGTAACTTTTGTATGATTTCTTTTCCTGTCTCAAATGTAATTTTTGCCGTGTATTGCATGTTTGCTTTCGGGAAGAATAAAAATTTCCCAAAACCTCTGGTGTTTCCTTCAAAAGAGGTTACTTCTTTTTCAGCAGCATCATAAATTACACCTTTGGCAAAGACACCTTTTCCACGTTCGTTGATCACTTTAAAACCAACGGTATTTTTAATGTTTGCTACTAAGTTTCCACCTTCGGGAAGAAATTGAAAATCATATGATTCTTCTGCTTCCAACGCATCTTTTTCAGCAGGCGGATCGGCAATGATTTCAATTTTTTGGACGAATGCATTGTTTTCTTTGAAATTTTTCATCCAATTGGTTTGTGCTTTGATGTAATAGGTTCCAGAAGTATACGTAGAATCGACCAGAATGTTTCCCTTGGCAACGCCGTCTTCTGCTCTAAATAGGGCTTTTTGTACTTGATTTCCGGCTACATCGTATATGCCAACTTGAATGTTGGTGGTTGCCTTGGAAGTCAATTGATTTTTTTGATCGTACGTGTAGCCTTTAAGCCAAATTTCTTCTCCTTGTAAGAAGGTGGTTTTGTTTACATGTACATACAAAGCTTCTCTTGGTAACGTAAAGTAAGCTGCGTATTCGTCTTCAACCTTTTTTTGCTGTCCATAACTTTGATACACAGCACTTCCTATGATACACAGTACTAAGAATAGATAGTTTTTTCTCATAATCTGCAGTTTTAATGTTTGGTATATTTAGCCACAAAAAGAATACCAATACATTACATTTTTGCTAAAATTTATAAAATTCACATCTCAACTTCTAAAATACGGTTTTAACTTGCCGAAAACAGTATTCCAATTATTAAAAAAAAGCTAAAGTTTTCTTTAAAAAAGAAAAAGTCTCTTTTGAATTAAATAAGTAACGTCAGTCCGATATAAGTTTAGTTCAAATAGCAATTATGCTCACTTAGAAAGTGAAACACAAATTACAACAGTTCAGTTTTTTACTTTCGTTTTCTTTGCTCGCACAAAGAATACTGAATCAAGTTCAGCACTGGCATCAACAAAAGAAAGTGCGCTTTTCCAGAGGTGTTTTTAATTTTTCTTTCTGTGAAAAATTAAAACCGCATCAATTTTTCTAAATTTCTTCCATGGCTTCAGAAATTTTTAACGCAAAATCAATGCTACACTGCGGAAAAGATATTGCCACTGTTGTATTTTTATCTCGAACTCACATTAGCAAAAGAGACTTTTGTGTTTCTAGCGTACTTGAATGGTTTTTCGTTCGGAAATTAGATGTCCATTTTCTGTAATTCCTTCAATGAATAGCGTTATATTTTTTGTAAACGTATCATAGATTTTAAAACTTGTGGGTGTCTCAGTATTCAACTCTACGTTGGGCATCCACGCAATGGTTCCATATTTTTGAAATACAGGATGTAAGTACGATGCGTAATTAGGTGCGTAGTATTTTTTTCCTTTGACAAATGATTTTGTCGTTTTTGTCGATAAGAAAATATAATCCTTCGGCTTTAAAGCAAACATAGATTCTTTGCGCGTGTAAATTTTGATAATGCCTGAGGAATATCCACCAAGCACAGGAACTCTGCTGTAACGATCTACTTCAATGCGTTCTACATTCGCCAAAGAAAAATTGTATAGTACTCTTTTTTCAGGATCGCGAATTAAAAAGTTATCCAAAAATACGGCAGGACTCGGTCTTTTGGAAGCTCTGTGCGAAATGCTTACTGTGCCACCACTTTCGGAAGCTGTAAATCCATTGAAGTTGAGAAACTGAACCACGTTGTAAAAGAAATAGTAGGTTTCTTCCGTAACATTGGTGATTTCTGGATACAGCATAAATTTATCCAAGTAGGTAAATTTAGGATTTTCAGCTTCTAGGACAACTGTGTCCAACGCCTCTGTCTTTTTAGTAAAGAAGTCTTTGGGTATGGTAATATCAGAAGTTGTAGCGAGTCTGGCAGTTTCTTTTAAGAAATTGTCTGCAATTTGATCTTCTTTTTCAGTGACTTTAAACCGCAAATACATGCTGGGTTTTTTAAACTCTTGCTTGTTGTTGATGTATGAAAAACGGACTTCTTCGTCTTTTTCTAAAAACAATCCTGTGATTTCAAATTTTTGGTCTTTGTCTAACTCTATAAACTGTGCCGCATTGTTTTTTGTACTGTGTAAAAAAAGCTGTTTTATTCCAGAAGTAGGTTTATTTACACGTCCCGAAATGGTAATTCCACGCTCAAAAGGATGTCGTACCGAAGGTTTTCTTTCAAAAATATCATCCCAATTAAAAGCACTCCAACCTTGCGTCAATAACAATACATCCAATTCGTATTTTTTCTTTCGGTCCATATTGTGAAAGTAATACTGTGGATTTTCCACCAACCCTTTGACATGCGATTTGAGATAAAAATTAGAAATAATTGTATGATCTGGACGATATCCTTCGGTAGTTTCTGGCAGTATCGAAATGCTTATGTTTGCCTTCTCATTGAGTTTCAATTCTTTTACAGAAAGTAATATAGAATCGTTTATAGTATTGAGTTTTGACATATGTGTATTTGTCTGTTTGATGCCAAATTCATTGAAAAATAATCGTTCTAAAATGGGTTGTTGTGCATTGTCAAAAACGGTAATTGTATTGACGCCTTTAAAAAGATCCTTTTTTTCTACACGAATTGCCTTGTTCAAGGCATCAAATGCTAATGAAAGGATTTTCATTCTTCCTTGCTGATGAATGAGTACCTTAAAGGTTTTTGTAGGATGATCTTCCAGCGTTTCTGCATTCGTTTGAAAGTCCAAAATGACATGATCATCTTTGAGACTTTGCACAATAACTGAAATACCTTGTGCATGTGTTTTTGGTAACTTTTTTGATATTTTTGCTCCATTTTCCAGTGTAATTTCAGCAGTATATTGTGTGTCTTTTTTAGGAAGAAATAAAAATTTCCCCATGCCCAACGCATTGCTTTTAAAAGAAGCAACTTGGTTTTGTGATTCGTCATAGACAATTCCCGAAACTGAGACACCTTTTCCATTGCTATCAATGACTTTAAAGCCAATATTGTTTTTGGTATTGGCTACAATATGTCCACCTTCGGGTAAGAATTGAAAATCGAAACGTGCTTTTTGCTGTTCTTTTTTCTTGTTGAGTTCTTCATCAGTGATGACTTCAATTTTTTGGATGAATGCATTGTTTTCTTTAAAATTTTTCATCCAATTGGTTTCCGCTTTTACATAATACGTGCCTGCTGAAAAGGTAGAATCGATAGCGAAATTTCCATGTGTGACACCATTTTCTGCAGCAAACAAGGCTTTTTTCACTTGTTTGCCGTTTGCATCGTACACGCCTACATTGATGTTGGTTGTTGCCTTTGAAGAAAGTTGATTTTTTTGGTCATAGGCATAGCCTTTGAACCAGATTTCTTCCCCCTTAAAAAAAGTAGTTTTGTTTAGGTGAATGTGAATGGCTTCTCGGGGTAATTTGTAATAAGACGCATACGCATCTTCTACATTTTTTTGTTGCCCAAAAAGTGGCAAGTAACTTAGTAAGAGTATCGATAGTTGTATATATTTTTTCATGTAAATTAGTTTAAATTTCTGTAATTGTGAGTACAAAAGTTGGTTGTTATAGTACTTTTTATCACAGCATACTAACGGACTTTGATTGTTTTTTGTTCTGAAATTAACGAACCGTTTTCTGAGATTCCTTCAATGAATAGTGTAACATTTTTTGTGTACGTATCATATATTTTAAAACTTGTGGGTGTGTTGGTATGTAGCGCTACATTCGGCATCCACGCAATGGTTCCATATTTTTGAAATAATGGATTGAGATAGGATGCATAACTAGGTGCATAGTAAGCTTTTCCTTTGGTAAAAAACGCAGGCGTTTTTGTAGATAAATACATGTCGTTAAACTCAAACAAAGGAGTTTCGCGAGTATAAATTTTAATGATTCCATCAGCTTTTCCGCCAAGTACAGGAACCACACTGTGCGTATCAATGACAATGCGTTCTATTTCCGATAAGGAAAGATTGTATAAAATACGTTTGGCAGGATCGCGCAACAATCTGTTGTCCAAAAATACGGCTGGTCTTCCTCTTCGTGCCGATCTGTGAGAAATGTACACTGCTCCCATGTTTTGCACTGCATTAAATCCATTTAAATGAAGAAATTGCACCACATTGTAATAGTAATAGTATTCTTTTTCGGTAATATCTGTTACTTGTGGGTCTGCCATAAAACGATCTTTATACGCCAATCTTGGATTTTCAGCTTCTAGCACAATGGTGTCCAACGCTTCTACTTTGTCATAAATGAAATCTTTGGGCATAGCAAACTCACTTGTGTCTACATTGCTGTAGTATGGTTGCAAAAAATCTTCTGAAAGTTGCTCATCTGTATCTGAAACCTTGAATCGTAAATACATTTTTGGTTTTTTTAAATCACCGTCTTTGGATACGTACGAAAAGCGAATGTTTTCATCTTTTTCCAAGAACGCACCTGCGAGTTCAAATTTCTGATCTGTATCCAACTTAATAAATTGTGCCGAATTGTTTTTGGTGGAATGCAATAAAATGCTATCAATTCCTGTGGCAGGGAAATTGACGCGTCCCGAAATGGTAATTCCGTTTTCAAAATAGTGACGTATTGATAGTTTTCCACCAAAAATATCCTTCCAATCATAGCGACTCCAACCTTGTGTGAGCAGCAACACATCCAACTCCAATTGTTTCTTTTGATCCATATTGTGGAAGTAATAGTGCGGCTTTTCAATGTAGCCTCTAATGTGTGGTTTTAGATAAAAATTTGACACAATACTATGATCTGGTCGATAACTCTGGGTTGCTTCTGGTAATACTGAAATACTTACCTGTGCTGCATCATTTAAATTGAGTTCTTTGATGGATACTAAGATAGAATCGTTTATGGTATTGATTTTTGATACATGTACATTGGCATTTTTAAGTCCATACTCATTGAATACCAATCGTTCTACAACAGGCTGTTGTTTGTCATCAAAAACGGTGATGGTATTGACGCCTGCAAATAATATCTTCTTTTCAATACTAACGGCTTTGGTTGTATTTTTGAATTTCAACATAGCTGTTTTGTAGTTCCCATTTTGATGAATGAGTATTTTATATGTCTTATCAGGATATTTCGCCAAGGTTTTTTCATTGGTATTGAATTCCACAATCAACATATCATCCACTACATTTTTTACAATGAGCGCAATACCTTCTGCTTTTGCTGCAGGCATGTTTTCTGTGATTTCAGCACCATTCTCTAAGGTAATTTTAGCGGTATATTGCTGATTTTGTTCAGGTTGCAATAGAAATGTTCCCATGCCCAGTGCATTGCTTTCAAAGGAAGCGACTTGCTGTTGCTGGGCATTATAGACAATTCCCGAAGCTTTGACACCTTTTCCATTGCTATCAATTACTTTAAAACCAATATTATTTTGGGTATTTGCTACCATATGTCCGCCTTCGGGCAAAAACTGAAAATCAAACTGTGCTGTTTCAGAAGATTTCCTTTTTGCGAACCCTTCATCCGTAATGATGTCAATTTTTTGAACAAAAGCATTATTCTCTCTAAAATTCTTCATCCAATTGGTTTCCGCTTTTAGATAATAGGTTCCTGCTGAAAACGTAGAATCAATGGCAAAATTTCCATGCATGACACCATCTTTAGCAGCAAACAACGCTTTTTTCACTTGATTGCCTACTGCATCATAGATTCCCACATTGATATTGGTTGTTGCCTTTGAAGACAGCCGATTTTTTTGATCGTATGCATAGCCTTTGAACCAAATTTCTTCACCCTTAAAAAAAGTAGTTTTATTTAAGTGCATGTATACTGCTTCCCGTGGCAAAGAAAAATAGTCTGAATAGGTTGCTTCCACACTTTTTTGCTGACCAAATAGTAGCAAATAGTTGAATAGCATATTGAACAACACGAAGTACTTTATTTTCATAATCATAAGTTTTTATGGAAGCCTGCAACGCATGCAGCAAAAGTCACATGCATTTAGGCAACACAATTAGCGTACTTGTATTGTTTTTCGTTCAGAGATCAAATCACCGTTTTCGGCAATGCCTTCAATAAATAGCGTTACATTTTCGGTATAGGTA
Organism: Bacteroidota bacterium; assembly: GCA_039026835.1. Classification (GTDB taxonomy): domain Bacteria; phylum Bacteroidota; class Bacteroidia; order Flavobacteriales; family Flavobacteriaceae; genus Kordia. The sequence continues at coordinate 9,518 of JBCCLS010000038.1, forward strand.
TCGTAAATTTTAAAGCTTGAAGGTGTATTGCTATTGAGTTCCATGGTAGGAATCCAAGAAATAGCGCCGTATTTTTTAAAAATAGGATTGAGATATGAGCTGTAATTTGGCGCGTAATATTGCTTTCCTGAGGCAAAAGATTTTGGTGTTTTGGTAGATAAATACACTAAATCATCTGCTTCCAAGGCAAACATTGATTTTTCGCGAGTATACAATTTTATTATTCCATCTGATTGCCCACCATTTATAGGTATAATGCTATATCTATCGATCACAATTCGCTCGAGATTTGCTAAAGACATATTATATAAAATACGTTTCTCAGGATCAAACAAGCGCATATTATTTATAAATACAACGGGTGCACCTCTGTTTGACGACCAGTGTTGTACGGATACGGAGCCATCTAATCTTTCTGTTGCATTGAAGCCATTTGTGCGAAGAAATCGAACAATGTCGTAATGCTTGTAGTAGTCTTCCTCAGTTACATCGGTCACTTCTGGATCTGCCATAAACGGATCTTCATACGCTAGTCTAGAGTTTTCAGCTTCTAAAACCACGGTATCGAGTTCTTCTGATTTTTCATAGAAAAAATCTTTTGGCACAGTAAAATCAGCAGTTACCGAAATGCTTCTATCATTATTCAAATACACTTCCGCCAATTGGTCTTCTTTGTCAGTAACTTTAAAGCGCAGATACATTCCTGGTTTTTGCAGCACTCCTTTTTTATTTACATATGAGAAGCGAACTTCTTCATCTTTCTCTAGAAACAAGCCTGTCAATTCAAATTTTTGATTGGTGTCTAAGTCAATGAATCGTGCGGAATGATTTTTTGTTGCATGCAGAAATACTTGTGTTACATTGATTAAGGGTTTGTTGACGCGACCCGAAATGGTAATTCCTCTTTCAAACGGATATCTCGCCATGGGTTTGGGTCCAAAAATATCTTTCCACTCATAGCGACTCCAACCTTGCGTGAGCAATAACACATCCAATTCATATTTTTTCTTTCGATCCATTTCATGAAAATAATACCGTGGATTTTCCACAAAACCTCTGACATGTGGTTTCAAGTAAAAATTAGATAGAATGTTGTGATCAGGATTGTAACTCTCGGTGGTTTCTGGCAATATAGAAATACTCACATTCGCCTTTTCGCTTAAGCCAAGTACTTTTACTGATAACAAAATAGAATCCTGAATTTTGTTAAGTTTTGATACATTGACATTGGCATTTTTAATTTGGTAATCATTAAAAAACAAACGTTCTAAAATAGGATTTTGATTGTTATCAAATACCGTAATTGTATTCACGCCTTTGAACAAACCTTGTTTCTCCATTGTGACCACTTTTTTGGTATCACTAAATTGTAATGCAGCTGTTTTTAGCTTTCCATTTTGGTGGATAAGAATCTTATAGCTTTTATCAGGATACTTTGCTAAGGTTTCTTCATTGGTATTAAATTCCAAAATGACTTTGTCCTTTGAGGAATTTTTCATGATAAGCGACATGCCAAGCGCATTGGCTGAAGGCAACTTTTTTGTGATTTCCGCACCATTTTCCAAAGTAATTTTAGCGGTGTATTGCTGATTTTTTTTAGGTTGCAACAAAAATTTTCCCATGCCCAAGGTGTTACTTTCAAAAGAAGCAACTTGCTTTTGCTCTTGATCAAATACAATTCCTGACGCCATGACGCCTTTTCCGCTGTTGTCAATCACTTTAAAGCCAATATTGTTTTTAGTGTCAGAAACAATATGTCCGCCTTCGGGTAAGAATTGAAAATCGAATTGTGCTTTTTCACTTTTTTTTCTTTGATTGATCACCTGTTCTGTCACAACTTCAATTTGCTGAATGAAGGCATTATTTTCCTTAAAATTCTTCATCCAGTTGGTTTCTGCCTTCACGTAATAAGTTCCCGCAGAAAAAGTGGAATCAATGGCAAAATTTCCATGTGTGACACCATTTTCGGCCGCAAACAGTGCTTTTTTTACTTGATTGCCAGCTGCATCATAGATTCCCACATTAATATTGGTGGTTGCCTTTGATGAGAGTTGATTTCTTTGATCGTATGCATAGCCTTTGAACCAGATTTCTTCTCCTTGAAAGAACGTGGTTTTATTCAAATGTACATGCAATGCTTCTCGTGGTAGATTGAAATACGAAGTGTATTCTTCTTCTACAGTTTTTTGCTGACTAAAAAGCTGAGAACAGCCCCATAGCAGCATTGTAAAAATTATGTATTTTCTCATAATAATCGGTTTAAGTTACTGTA
>JBCCLS010000039.1:0-11735 GCA_039026835.1 Bacteroidota bacterium
ATTTAAAATTAGAACGCGACACCACAGTTTCTTCTCCATGTTCAGGTGTAATTCCGACTTCTAGGTGAATATCGTAACTTTTCTTTCCTGTATACTGTAAATATGGTAATTGTGGCTTAAGTGGTTTTGGTGTTTCCACTCGAAATGGTTCCAAAGCATCCATGGTAACAATCCACGGTGAAATAGAGGACGCAAAGCTTTTTCCTAAAAATGGTCCTAATGGAACATATTCCCATTTCTGAATATCGCGCGCACTCCAGTCATTAAATAACACCACACCAAAAATATAATCTTCGGCTTCATCAATCGGAATCGGTTCGCCTAAGTTGTTGGCATCTGTCGTAATGAACGCCATTTCCAATTCAAAATCAACACGCTGTGACGGACCAAATACAGGTGCATCTGCTCCCGCAGGCATGGTTTGTCCCTGCGGACGGTGAATTGGAATTCCAGAAGGAATGATAGAAGAACTTCTTCCGTGATATCCAACAGGCACATGCAGCCAATTTGGCATCAGTGCATTTTCTTCCCCACGAAACATTTTCCCAACATTTGTTGCGTGTTCTATGCTAGAATAAAAATCGGTATAATCACCAATCTCCACAGGCAATTGCATTTCAATCTCATCCAGTGTAAAAATAATTGTATTTCTATGCTCAGGATGGTCGCGCAAACTTGCATTATCAATATCGAAAATATCGCCAATTCGGTTTCGCACCAAGCGCCAAGTTTTCTTTCCATCCGAAATAAAATCATTCAAACTATCCTGAAGAAACATATCATCCGTTAACGGAATACCTTCAAAATAGCCAAGTTGATGCAACGCACCTAAATCGATGGCATAGTCGCCAATTCGAGTTCCGATCGTAATGACATCATCACGTGTAAGGAAAACACCAAACGGTATATTTTGAACAGGAAAGTCGCTATTGGCAGGAACGTCTAGCCAAGTTCTGCGATTGGGATTATTGGTCGTATCTGGCATAGTTGTGTGGGATATTAATAATTTAAAAAAAATTGTTATTTCTAGTCAAATATATGAGTTTTCTATATGAGTTATGGAATCTAAATCATATTTTTGGTTTTTATTAACATAGAGTGAAAATAATGCAACGCGACGAACAAATTTTTGAATTAATTCAAGCAGAAAAGGAAAGACAAATTGAAGGATTAGAGCTAATCGCTTCAGAGAATTTTACAAGTGAGCAAGTCATGGAAGCTGTAGGTTCTGTATTGACAAATAAGTATGCAGAAGGCTATCCAGGAAAACGTTATTACGGTGGTTGTGAAGTGGTTGATGAAGTAGAAAAAGTTGCCATTGAACGCGCAAAAGCCTTGTTTGGTGCCGAATGGGCAAATGTACAGCCACATAGTGGAAGTCAGGCAAATACGGCAGTTTTTGCTGCATGTTTGAAACCAGGAGACAAAATTTTAGGATTCGATTTGTCTCACGGAGGTCACTTAACTCATGGTTCTCCTGTAAATTTTTCAGGAAAATTATACACACCTGTATTTTATGGAGTGGAGAAGGAGACAGGCGTTTTAAACTATGATACAATTCAAGAAATTGCTACTAGAGAAAAGCCAAATATGATCATTGCAGGTGCATCTGCGTATTCTAGAGATATTGATTTTAAACGCTTCCGCGAGATTGCTGACAGCGTAGGCGCTTTGTTGCTGGCAGATATTTCACATCCATCTGGATTGATTGCGAAAGGTGTGTTGAATGATCCTGTTCCACATTGTCATATTGTAACTACGACGACTCACAAAACCTTGCGCGGACCTCGTGGCGGATTGATCTTAATGGGGAAAGATTTTCCAAATCCTTTTGGAATTACACTAAAGAACGGAAAACTACGTAAAATGTCGTCTCTGTTAGATGGCGCTGTCTTCCCAGGAAACCAAGGTGGACCGTTAGAACATGTCATTGCAGGAAAAGCCATTGCTTTTGGAGAAGCATTGACAGATGATTTTATGCACTACATTTTGCAAGTACAAAAAAATGCCAAAGCCATGGCAGCAGCATTTATCAAAAAAGAATACAATATCATTTCTGGTGGAACGGACAATCACATGATGTTGATTGATCTTCGCAATAAAAATATTACTGGTAAAGAAGCTGAAAAAGCTTTAGGAATTGCTGATATCACAGTCAACAAAAATATGGTGCCATTTGATGATAAAAGTCCATTTGTAACCTCTGGAATTCGTGTTGGAACTGCAGCGGTAACCACAAGAGGTTTGAAGGAACACGATATGGAATTGATTGTGGAGTACATCGACGAAGCCATTACACATTTTGACGATGAAGCACGCTTGGAAGGCATTGCATTTAAAGTAAACACAATGATGGCTGGCAGACCGTTATTTGAAGCATAATCGCAGTATTTTTAAAAATTTAATAACAATCGTGTAATTTTTTAACATAAATTTAAGATTTATTCTATATTTGTGATTGTTCAAAAGTTACAGATATGAGAAATTGCACGATTGTACTTTTAGCTATTCTTTATTTTTCCCTCGCACAGGCACAAATTCTTTTCGAAGAAAAAGCTATTCCATTAGGTATAAATATTACAGGAAGTTTTAGTGCACAACTAGGTGGCGTTAGTTTTTATGATTACGATAACGACGGTTGGGATGATTTGACATTTGCTTCTAAAGGAAGTTTCCCCGTTCGTTTTTTTAAAAACAACGCAGGTACTTTTGTGGAACAAACTTTCAATATGACAATCACCGGACATTCCAAACAGGTATTGTGGGTTGATTACGATAATGACGGTGACAACGATTTGTTTGTAGCACGATTGGATGCTGGCAACAAATTATACAACAATGACGGAAACTTTAATTTTACAGATGTTTCTACCACCGCGGGCATTCCGAGTGGAATTTTGTTTACGTATGGAGCTTCTTTTGGTGATTATGACAATGACGGCGATTTAGATTTGTTTTTGTGTAATAAAGACGATGCCAGAATCATTCCAAATCAATTATATAAAAATAATGGCGATGGCACTTTCAGTGATGTTTCTGTAGCTGCAGGAATTAGTTCTGTTGGTCATTTATCGTTTTGCTCTTCCTTTTTTGATTATGATAATGATGGTTTTCTGGACATTTATATTTCCAATGATCGTTTCTTAAACACCAATATTTTATACAAAAATAATGGAGACGGCACATTTACAGATGTAAGTGCTGCTTCGGGTGCTGGCGTAGCTGCAAACGCCATGTCTACAACTATTGATGATTATAATTATGATGGTTTTTTAGATATTTATGTGACCAATACGCCAGAAGGAAATCATTTACTCAAAAATAATGGCGATGGTACATTCACAGATGTCGCTACTACTACAGGCACAACTTTTAACAGCATTGGTTGGGGCGCAAATTTCTTTGATGCAGACAATGATACTGATATGGATTTGTATGTGAGTAGTATGATTAGCAATACCGCTTCGGGTTTGTTGACGTCTGGATTTTATGAATGTTCCACAGGTTTTAATTATTCCATTCCTGCTTCGGCTGGATTCTCAACAGATTTGTACGCTAGTTTTGCCAATGCTATTGGTGATATTAATAACGATGGTTATCCCGATTTGGTAGTGGTAAATCAAGCACCTGCCAATCATGCATTGTGGCGAAGCACAGGTGGAACTAATAACTGGCTAAAAGTAAAACTAGAAGGAACCTCTAGCAATAAAGCGGGGATTGGCGCAAAAATTAAAGCTGTTATCAACGGACAACCAATGTATCGTTATCTATTGTGTGGCGAAGCATTTTTAGGTCAGAATTCTGCAACAGAAATCTTCGGATTGGGTGCAGCATCCACAATTGAAACTTTAGAAATTTCTTGGCCAAGCGGTATTCAGGATGTATATACAAATGTAGCGGCAAACCAAGTAATGACTGTTTTAGAAGGCAGTACGTTGGGCATAAATGAAGAAAACGCCAAAAAATTCAGCGTTTATCCAAATCCTGCCTCGGAGTATGTGTTTATATCTGCTGCTATTGAAACACCATTTACGGTAACGGTTTTTGACAATTTGGGAAGAAAACTATTTACACAACAAGCACAAAATGATCAAGCGCGTATTGATGTTTCTTCTTTATCTAGCGGAATCTTCTTTGTAGAACTTCGCACAGAAAATACCAAAACAGTTCAAAAAGTGGTCATCCAATAAGTGTCGTGATGTAAACCTTTGTGTTGAGACGAAAATTTACATCACAACAATATGTGTTATCCTAATGGGTGAATGCTCAAGAAGCGTAATAATGACAAAATAAATAGCGCCATTCCAAAAACAACCTTAAACGGCATTAGTTTTTTGGAAATTTCTACAAGCGAATCGCCAATTTTTGGCACTTTACTCAATACATGCGTTAATAAAAGCAATCCGGAAGCAATTGCAATTAGGTTGAAAAAGAGATGTCGGTCGTTGTCAAAACCAAAAATCAGCAGTATTTCAAAAATTGCCAATGCAATGATTGCACCTCCGATAATGGTTGAAAAAGGCATTAATTTTTTAGCAATATCATTAAAGAAATCGCTTTCTCCGTCCAATTTATCAAGCGCGGTAATTCCTAATAAAATTCCAGCACAAACGCAGCCAATTTTAAAAATAAGTTCAATCATGTTGTTAAGTTTGTTGTTAAATTAAATCCTTGTTAGTTATAAGTTCATCCAATATACATATAAAAAAAGAATCATAAAACAGGAAGTTGCTTTTATGATTCTTTTCGGTATAGTGTTTATTTTTTAGATGAATGTACTAGTCATCATCACTAAAAATAGTGCTTTTGTAAGCGCCCGCATCTGACGGATTGGTTCTAGCAACGCCCAATACATCATTGGGAACTTCGGAAGTAATGATGGAATCTCCAATGCCGTTTGCTCCAGAGTTTTGCCCAATTCTAAAGTCATTCGTATCGGTATCTCTAAAATCTGCATCCAAATTGAACACATTGTTTGAAAAGATGTCTGTATCGTTAAAGTTGTACAACGGATCGTTGGTAAATCGGTTTTGGAAATCGTCAAACTTGATCAAACAGTTTTTAAAATTATATCTCAATAATACTGACGAATCATTTTCTGTAGGATCTACCAACAGCTCAATACTGTTATTTCCATCAATGATGCAGTTGGTAAAATCAGCCTGAACTAAATCTGAATTGACGATGGTACCATCTCCTAAATCTAAGAAATTGTCCAATAATACTGTTGGAAATACTCTAAAACTATTGTTCCAATAATTAGCAAAAGTACAGTGTTTAAACTCGTATCTTCCTCCTAAATTACAATACAATGATGCCTGACCTGCATCTCCAATGACAGTATTTTCAGCAGTAACAAAACCTGTTCGTGCTAACAATCCGACAGTGGCACTATTGTAAATTTTAGAGTTGTTTAATCGTAGTGTAGGATTCTCAGTACCGTCGCTATTATCTGTTAAAATACCTACAGAAGCATTCTTAATCGTTGCATAGTTGATTAAATTATTGGTACTTCCGTCGGTAAGCCAAATGGTTCCCCATTGTCCCGGAACATTGGCAAAACCTGGCTCCAGTCGATCACCTTCAAAGATGACTTCATTTTCAAGTTCTTCGGTTGCACTTAGCATACCATTTACCTGTAACGAGCCCATATTTCCAACAATCAATCCTGAATTTGCATGAAAATGTACACGCGCACCCGGATCAATATTAAGTACTTTATTTTGTCCCACAGCTGCATATCCGTAAATGACATATGGTTTTTCGTTGGTCCAGTTGAGTTCAGAATCTTCTAGAAAAAAGCCTTCAATACGTGTTTCATTGCCTTCATCGTCCACGCCCAGTAGTAAAGTTTCTACAGTTCCGTCATTAAAACGTTGTGGAAAAAGAAATACAGCATCTTTTACCAACGTAACCAATTCTACTTTTTGTTGATTGCTTCCCGCATCAAATTCTATAGCGTCTGTATACAAAAACTGACCGCTGTTCGAAAAATCGTTGATGTCCAATGTTGTTTCTACAAACACAAACATGCTGTCATTTGCCAATAATTCTACGTCTTCAAATACTTTTCCTGCTACACCATCTACATTCAGTCGATAACGAGAACTTTCGCCTTGTCCTAATTGAATCGTTGGAATGCGAATGTCGTCGTCTGTTCTGTTGTATACTTTTAAATTATAGGTGCTAGAACCAATATTGGTAAAAATGGTATCTAAATAAACAGTGTCTTTCGAAAATTGAAGTTGTCCTGAACTTGGTACGGTCACAAAATCTTTTCGACAAGAACTCCAAAGAATGGTAATGGTAAGAATTAAAAACGTGTATAAAAGTTTCTTCATTGTTATATATTGATTGGCAAATATCGTTTTGCGGGTAATATGTGCTGTAAAAATATAACTTTTTGAAGTTCTTATTATTGTTTCGCAATCTTTATTTAGTGCTTTTTCTTAGGATTTTTAGGTTTTTGGATGTGCACTTCTTGTATTTTTTCAAAAAATGATTTGCCTTTGATAGCTCTTGGAATGATTTTATCACCATCCACACTAGGCGTGCAACCGCCATTCGAATTTTTAATTTCCTGCGCATACAAAGGAATACCATCAAGATAAAATTTAGTAGTTAGCTCAATTGTATACGATTTTTTGGTGTCTGTGATTTTTATCTCTTTTGGAGTAAAACCAACATACGAAATTTGTAGAATGTCATTGGACTTTGCGTGTAGTGTAAACTTTCCATCAAAATCAGTGAGCACTTTTGTATCTGTATTTTTGATTTGAACTGCAGCAGCAGGAAGCGGCATTTGTGTGTCATCGATGATGATTCCTTTTATCTCTAATACTGTATTTTGTTCGTTGCCGTTTGGTTGTACTTTGCTATTTAGCTGTTTTGCATTTCGGGCAGCTTTTCTTGCTGCACGTTTTTCACGTCTTTTGGCACGTTTCTCTAGCCATTTTTTACGTTGAAAGGCAAAATAGTTTCGCGCTTGTTTTTTACGGGTTTTCATTGCTTCCGTCTCAATATGTGTAGAAGGATAGAATGTATTTTTTGAATAAATACCTCCAACAACAACAAGTCCTTCTAGTGCTTCATGTTCAGTCAATGCAATAGCATACTCAGTACGATCGGCTTCAATTGTAACTTCTTTTGATTTGAAGCCTACATAACTTATGACCAATGTATCTCCAAGTGTTACCTTGATAGAAAACTTCCCATCAAAATTTGTCGTTTTTCCTGTAGTTGTGTTTTTAATGATCACTGAAGCACCTGGAAGTAGCATACTGGTATCATCGATTACGTTACCTGTAACAATTATTGTTTTGTTGGGGACTTTTAATTTTGCTTTTCGCTGCAATGCGCTATTGATATCCAATCGTTTGAAATTGAGTGAATCGTGCTGTATTGTGGTATTGATCTTTTTTTGAGGTGATACCGTTTCCTGCGAAAATAGACTCATGGGCAATAGGAGTGTAGCGACATAAGACAACCAATGATTGCGTTTTTTTCTGTCTGCAATCAGTTGTCTGTTCAATTGGGAAGGATAAAAGCGTCCGCAAGCGTTTTTTTGGTGTTGTACGTACTTTATAATTTCTTCATCACTTTTACTGGTAAAATCAATGACTTCTTTGGTACAGACTTTACAAAACCTACCTTTTTCTGTTGGCGTCATGTGTTGCCAATTTTCATGACAAGGTTCAGGAATGCTCACTGTTACTTTTGGATGCTTCATAGCGTACAGAATTAAAGACACTCAAAAGAAGTGTAAAATTGATTCTAAAAAAACAGGAAATGAGTAAACATGTATTTTGATTGAGTAAACTTTCACACATAAAAAAACTCCTTTATCACTGCGCAAAATCTTTTGACATACCACAAAAATAAAGGAGCTAAAAGTTACTGTGTTGCACACTTATACTTCTTTCACAATAAAATTAAAGCTACTAGCGACAGGTGTGTACACTCCATCAATGGTTTGAAATACTTGCATGGTAAATCCTCCAGTGTATGAATATAACATATAGCTTAAACAGGGAACTTGAAGTGTGGGTGATGCGACTACTGCTGATTCTCCTGAAACTTTTCCGTTGTAATCAATGGTATATTTCTGCTGACTTTGATCGTAATTGCAGGTAAATTTTCCATTGTCTGCATTTAGGTCTCCGTTGGATGAGACGATTCCTCCATAATTTGACATAGTGTTAGTGTTTTAAATGATTAATATTAGTTAAGGTTTTGTATCTGTTTTTACTATTGACGTCACACAGTTGCACAGATACAGTTCAAAATTAGAAGTTGTTGAAATGTATTCCAAGATAGCTTCTACCTGATTATTTTGCGTATTTTAGGATGGGATTTGCGTAGAAATACGTATAGTTACCAATCTTATTTACAGTACTTTAGAGGCAAACCTTAAAACAATTAATTATGGCGTTAGATCCCGTAGAAAACTTTAGCACAATGAGCTTGCTAAAAGCATCTGAATTGACTAAAAACTGGCAAGAAGAAAATTATTTAAAAGCATTTCTGTTTCATAAAAACGATCTTGAATGTTTGGCACAACAAACTAGTGTTGTTGGCGTACGTTTTTATGTTGGCATTACCCAAAATGAAGCGGAAGCATACATCCCCGACATGATTGTTGTAGGTGTCAATGCTGAAAATCAGGATGTGATTGTCACTGATCAAACGGAAAGTGAAATCTTGGTAAGTGGTATTTACGATTTTGCATTGCCGTGCCCTGAACTCTGCGATCCAGACAGTCTCCTGTTTCATAGAAATATAGTTCTCAGCGAACACACAATGAGCAGTAGCCCCAAAACAGTACAACACTCTACTGACGATGAGTGTAACATTGCTTTGGGAACGATTAGTGTAGAAACTGCTGTAGAACGTGTTTCAATTTGGCAATGTACAATGAACAAAACATTGGTTTCTTTATTTTTCAATATTGAAGATTTAGATGCTATTTTACGCGAATATACTGGCGCCAATGCACTGCGTGTATACTTTGGATTGGAAAATGAAACTGAACATCGTGTCATTGTAATTGGTGCGCAAAACTCTGAAACCAATCCAGCTTATTATGAAGACATACAAACAAAACTAGTATATGTAAACACTAGCGCGCCGTGTACAGGAAATGGTGAATTTTCATGTGCCAGCAATCGAATTTTATACCGAACCTGTAATGAATCGTAATTTTTCATGATTTCACAATCATTTTTAGCAACAATTAGTGAAATTTCACAACTATCGCTCGGCATTCCCATAGTGATGTGTTTGTGGCGGTACAAACGCCTGAACAAGTTGTATTGGACCTTGTTTGTATTGCTAATTGTTGCTGCTATTATTTCGTATAATGCATATACGTTGTATAAAAATGTTCAAAACAACATGCACATACTTCATTTGTACACAGTAGTCGAATACATTTTTTGGAGTCTGTTTTACTATCAACTATTTAAAAAATCGATGGTAAAAAAAGCAATTATTGGTTTGGTTGTCATCTTGGTTGCCTTTTCCATACTGAATACGCTGTATTGGCAACCTTTGGATACGTTTAACTCGTACAGCAGATCGTTAGAAGCTGCATTTTTACTGTGTTTTGCGATCGCTTGGTTTTACAAAGTTTTTGTGAATGGAAAAATTATACGATTGGAAAAACATCCTGTCTTTTGGATCAATGCAGGTGTGTTGGTGTACTTTTCAGGTGCTTTTTTGCTCTTTATTTCCAATAATTTTTTGGTGGGAATCTCAAAGCAAGCTTTCTTTCAAGCTTGGACCTTACATGCACTATTCTTAATAATTCATTATCTTTTTATCACAATAGGAATATGGTTGATCAAGCACAAGAAGGAACATACGTAATCTTATACGTGGGCATGTTGGGAATGTTTTTCCTAGCATTTGCTATTGTGGGATTTGTGATTATTTACAAAAAACGCTTGCTCAAACAGCAAATGAAACTGCAACAACAGCGCATTATTCACCAACAGCAACTATTACAACGGACGGTAAAAATACAAGATGACGAGCGCAAACGCTTTGCAGCAGATTTACACGATGAAATTGGTGGTGGAATTTCCACTATTTTATTAAGTGTGGAACGAATTAAGACGACACAAGCGAATCAGCCAGAAATAGAAACGACATCACAACACATACGAAATCAGCTGAATGATTTGCTTAAAAAAGTTCGTGAAATCTCATACAATATTATGCCGCCAACATTAGAAGATTTTGGTTTGCATGAAGCGATCAGCGATTTGTGTTATTCCATTACAGAATCGAGCGATCTGCAAATTCAATATGTATGGAATGGTGACGAACAACGATTGGATTTTTCACAAGAACTCGCCATTTATCGCATTATTCAAGAATTATTGATCAATACAATTAAACATGCAAAAGCGACGCAAGTTGAAATCACCATTGAAAATACTGCTGAGAATTTTAAAGCGCTGTATACGGATAATGGAAAAGGATTTGATACAGAAACCATACGAAAAGGCGCTGGAGTACACAACATACACAATCGTGCACAAATTATGGGAGCGGAACTTACAGTTGCAAGTATCTTACATAAAGGCACTACAATTACATTCAACTTAAATAAAAAAATAGCATGATACACATTGCACTTGTAGATGACCATTTGCTTTTTCGACAAGGCATCAAAGCCATACTTCAGGAAGAAAACGATATGGAGATTACGCTAGAAGCTGCTAACGGACAGGAGTTTTTAGCACAATTACACAACACCATGGTAAAACCAGCTATTGTATTGCTAGATATTCGCATGCCAATCCTAGACGGTTATGAAACTGCGAAACGTATTTTGGATACGTATCCAGACATGAAAATTATCATTCTCACCATGCATGAAGAAGAACGCCATATCATTCGTATGATTGAACTTGGCGTGAATGGCTATTTAATGAAAAATTCCAGTCGCGAAGAGGTCGTAGAATGTATAAAAAGTGTGCTAGAATATGATTATTACTTCAACAATAAAATCACAAACATCATGCGAAAAGTGATGATGTACAAAGGAAAACGCACTACCGATCACATCATCCACGATCTTACAGAACGCGAATTGGAAGTATTACAATTAATCTGTCAAGAACACACCGCCAAAGAAATAGGAGAGAAGCTATTCATTAGTTTTCGCACAGTGGAAGGACATCGGAAAAAGTTATTATCCAAACTCAATGTTCGAAATACTGCGGGATTGGTTGTGTTGGCTATAAAAAATGAAATTGTAAAGATTTAAATCATACAACAATAACTTTAGAGTGTAAAGAAAAGTTAAAACCAAGATTTTTATAATTATTTTTCAATGACTATAAAAATCTTGTGATGTGAGTTATTTAGTAGACACTATCTCCATTTAATTACAGATGCAATCAGAATAGCGAGACCATGGACAATACTTACCATAAGAATACTCTTTTTGAAGTTCACACTCTTCACCGGTTTCGCAACAACCTGTTCCTCCTTGACAAGGAGATTCACAAGTTTCTCCACCAACTATTTTTGTAGCATCAAAGTTTGAAATTGATTGTTTGTTTAATTTTAATCCGTTTAATTTTTTTTGTTTCATAAATACATAATGTTTAGTGAATTATTATTGGTAAATGTAATGAAAAGTGAAGGCGGAAAAAGTTTTATTTACGTAGGATTTATAAATTGTAAGTAGCTTTTTTGGAAAATAAAAGTGTATAAAAAAAAAA